>DASRND010000011.1 GCA_035647615.1 Bacteroidales bacterium
GGTTGTCCAGCTGAATGAATTTGTGTGCGTCACCGTTCCGCTAAGGGTATAGGAATTCGTTTCGCAAATTTGTGCGTCGCTGCCAGCGTTGGCAGTTGCATTACGAATGATGGTAAGCGTTTTTGTGCTGGTCTTGGGCAGGCTGCAAGGGCTGATGGCATTTGCCTTCAATGTTAGCACCACGCTGCCGTTGTTTTTGTCGGCAACACCTGGTGTGTAGGTGGGTTTTAAAATAGTGGTGCTGTTAAAGGTGCCATCGCCATTGGTACTCCATAATAAAGCAGCGTAATTTGATGCGCTAGCATTCGAAAGCAGGTGAGGCGTAGTTTCGCAAATGGTAGCATTGGTACCGGCATTGGCCGCTACGGAACGTTGAATAGTCAGTTGCATGGCATCTGTCACTACACCCACACAAGGTGCGTTTGGTTGTGCTGTTAATGTAAGCGTAACAGCTCCTGCAGCTTTGTCAGCAGACCCGGGAGTGTATGTTGGGTTGGTAATATTGACATTACTAAAAGTGCCGTCACCGCTGGTGCTCCAGATAAAACTCGGCGAATAATTTACTGTTCCGCTAAGGGCGTAGGTATTCGTTTCACAAATTTGCTCATTAATGCCTGCGTTGACTGTCGCTTTCCTTATGATGCTCAGCGTGCGGCTGTCGGTTGCATTTACTGCACACGGGGAAATTGGTGCTGTGGTAAGCGTGAGTTGTACCGTTCCATTACTAATGTCGCTGGTGCCTGGCGTATAGTTAGGGTTAAGCGCTGCCGAATTTGAAAATGTGCCGTTGCCCGATGTACTCCATAAAACGTTGGAATAGCTGGTAGCAGCAGCGCCGGTTAATGTTACTGTTTGCCCCTGGCAAATGGTTACATCCGCACCTGCCTGCGCCGTAGGATTATCCTGAATGGTCACCGTCAGCGTATCTGAAGTAGCTGTTACGCAATAGGGAAGAGGAAAGACTGAAAGTGTCAGACCACAGGTTTTGTTTTGCCTGTCCAGCGGGCCGGGAAAATATTTCGGGTTCAGGATGGTCATGTTGCTAAAGGTTCCGTCGCCATTGGTCGACCAGTTGACGGGTCCGGCGTTCTGAACGGTAGCGTTCAGTTGCATGAAGTTATCAGTAAAACACATATTGCTGGCATTGTTACCGTATGAAATTATCTTGGGCAACTTTACCAGGGTAATGTTGACATTTTTGCTTGCAGGTGAGCAACCGCCTTGTGAATAAGCAGTGAAGGTGACGATGGTGCCGCCATTGTTTCTGTCGTTGGTTCCGGGATAGTATGTGGTGGCGAAGGTGGCAGGACTCGAAAAAGTACCATCACCTTGGGTAGTCCAAAATGTCGAGCTATAATGTGTAGCTAATCCCGTCAGGGAAACCGATTCATTTTCACAACTGGTTTTTGACGAAGGTGCACTGGCGGTTGGGCCGGGAACGTATGTAACATGAACAGCGTCACAAGAAGTGGCCACACAGGGGTTTAAAGCCTGCGAGCAGAACGTAAGCGTTACGCCATTTGAAAGGTCGCTGCCAGCACCAAAATATTGCGTTGTAGTGCTCGTTGGCGACGAAAAGGTGCCATTGCCACTAGTGGTCCATTGCATAGCACCATTGTATTGAGCTGTAGCTTGCAAAAACACATCTTCGTTGGTGCACACTGTTTTATCGGTACCTGCATTAACAATGGGGAGGCGAAGGATGGTTGCTACGAGGTTGTCCACAGCCACTTCATCGCATGGGTTTAGAGGCAACCCGGTAAGTGTGAGTACTGCCTGCCCGTTTACATTATCGAGCGTTCCGGGTGTGTAAGTGGTACTCAACACCGAAATTTTACCAAATGTACCATCGCCACTGGTAGTCCAAAGTGTCGCGATGGTATTTTCTGATGTGCCGTTAATCTGTAATACGTCATTGGCACACACAGAGGCATTGCTTCCGGCATCAACTACCGGATCGGCATTAACCAATACAGTAAGCTCGTGAGTTGATTGCAAGGCGCCATCATCCACAGTTAGATGATAGGTTGTGGTTTCTAGTGGTGAAGTAGGGGGAGGGTTTTGTGTAGTGTAATTAAATCCCGGAGGATCGGATGTCCAGTTGAAAGTGTACGGGCCGCCAGATCCTATAAACTCATTCCCCTTCAATACTATCTGATTGCCTTCGCATACGGGGTTGGCCGAGGAAGATATATAAAAATCGATATTCTCGATCGCCTGCATGTTCACTACTCTGGATAATCCCATTGATCCCCATTTCCCTTTGGATGGGAAGTCAGGGCTGACTTGATAAGCAATAATATCTACCAGATAATCCTTCATGTTCTCGAATGAGAAAAGTTTGAACGTTATATCCTCGTTCCATGCAAAACCATCTTTGATAGGGGTTTTGGGGTCGTCGCCGAAGAGAGGAAAGATAATCCCGGCTGTGTCTGTCCAGTGACCGGCGCCGGCACATTTAAGATTGCCATCCTCATCTTTAAAAAAACCACCAATGTAATCGTCTATTGCGATCGGAACATTGTTGATGCGCGGATTGGCTCCCAAAGTAACGTAAATCCCGTGCATGATATCCGTCTGTATGTAATTGTTCCAAATGGGTGGGTAGTTTTCCCCACGAAGCGTATCTGAGTCGAAATTATTTCTTAGGTCTTCGAGAATTTTCTGGTTTTCCGGTGTCGGTGTAAAGCGAATCTGTTGATCGGGGAAGTTGCTGAAAGATTGTCCCAATGCTGCGCCAACGAAGGGCTGTGATAACATCACAAAAAGTATCATAAAAACGCTGGGCATGATTGAGTTTAACAAGTCTCGTCTCATAATTTAAAATTTTTTAAATTGTTAATTGGTCTCTGATTAATAAAAGGAGTGTTATTTCACAGTTTAAAGTTCTAAAGTAAAAGTAGAAAACTTTTGAAAGTACAAGACTTTCGAGTACAGCATTTTATGAAATAACAACTCTTTTGTTCGTTTCGTTCCCAATGGCAAAAGTATTATTTTTTCTTAAAAGCATAATAAATACAATTTTTTTGCTACACACGTTTGTTTACATTGGTTTGCTTGCAAATCCTTGAATTTCTGACAGAAGCATTTTAGAGGCAAAAACGAGAAATAGATTGTAAATACAATTTTGTGATAAACTTTTCAAAAAATAATTCTCTGACGGTTAAAAGTAAAATGTGCTTGATCCAGACATTTCCAGTCCGGTTTAGTTTTTAAAATTTCCCTTTACAACGTCTTTACAAAGGCGAATATCTTGTTAAAAAAATTGTTTTGCTCTAAGCAAAATACCATTGAGCATTTAGGTATGTAAGTATTTAAATGATGGGTCATGCATGAAAAAAAGGAGTCTCCCAAATGAATTAGTATTTTCGCAGTTGTAAAATGAACATCAGGTTAATCATACGTAAAATGCGGAATTGGCGCGTGCGCCACGTTAAAGACCGGCAGCTGGTAATCTTCCTCAGCCTGATCATCGGCATACTTACCGGTATGGCAGCCATAGTGCTCAAAAATCTGGTGCATTACACGCATTATTTTATGACCCACGGCTTCGATTTCAAAGAGGAAAATTATATGTACCTGGCTTACCCGATGCTGGGGATTGGCCTCACGGTGCTTTTTGTGCGCTACATCATCCGCGACAATCTGGGGCATGGTGTGAGCAGAGTATTGTATGCTATTTCGAGCAACAAAGGCAAGCTGAAGCCACACAACACTTTTTCGTCGGTGATCGGAAGTTCGCTCACCATTGGCTTTGGCGGTTCGGTGGGCCTGGAGGCGCCTGTTGTGCTCACCGGTTCGGCCATCGGTAGTAACCTGGGGCAGTTGTTCAAGCTCAACCACAAGACTATCGTGCTGCTTATTGGTTGTGGAAGTGCAGGCGCCATTGCCGGCATTTTTAAAGCCCCCATTGCCGGGGTAGTATTTGCCATCGAAATACTCATGCTGGATCTCACCATGACTTCGCTCATACCGCTTTTGCTGGCTGCCGTTACAGGCGCGACAGTAGCTTTTTTCCTGTTGGGCAGCGATGTTTTGTTTTCTTTTCAGGTCACTACGCCCTTTCTTCTACACGACATTCCTTTTTATATTCTGCTGGGGATTGTTACAGGGCTGGTTTCACTTTATTTTACCCGTGCGGTAATGCGCATCGAGGGCTATTATAAACGTATCCATAGCACATGGTTGCGCATATTTTTGGGCGGCTCCTTGCTGGGCTTACTTATTTTTACCTTTCCATCACTCTTTGGCGAAGGCTACGAAGCGCTCGAAGAGGTGCTCACCGGAAATGGCGAAAGTATTATCAACCAAAGTATCTTCAGTGGCTTTATCGAAAACCATTGGCTCTTCCTTTTGCTGCTGTTGCTGATATTATTTTTTAAAGTAATAGCTACCAGCACTACCACAGGTATTGGTGGCGTGGGTGGCATCTTTGCTCCGTCGTTGTTTATGGGCGGTATCACTGGATTTTTCACTTCCCGTCTTATCAACACGATACCTTCGGTGTCAGTTTCTGAGAGCAACTTCTCGCTGGTAGGCATGGCCGGTATTATGGCCGGTGTGATGCACGCACCACTCACGGCGATATTTCTCATTGCTGAAATTACAGGCGGCTATGAGCTATTTCCACCTTTGATAATTACAGCCGCCATTTCTTATCTCACCATTATCTATTTTGAACCACATTCAATTTACACCAAACGTCTGGCACAGCGGGGTGAACTATTTACACATAATAAAGACAAAGCGGTGCTTTCGCTGATGAATGCCCGTAATCTCATCGAAACTAATTTTATCAGCATTCATCCCGATGCTATGCTTGGCGGATTGGTAAACGTTATTACCCAATCTACACGAAATATCTTTCCGGTAGTGGATGATGATGGAAACTTAGCCGGTCTCATTCTCATGGACAAAATCCGCAACATCATCTTTAAACCCGAGTTGTACGAAACCACCTTTGTGCGCGATCTGATGGAAACGCCCGATGTAACCGTACATCCCGACGAGCTGATGGCTGATGTGGTGCAGAAATTTCAGAAGACGGGCAAGTTTAACATCCCGGTGCTGGACGATGGCAAGTATATCGGTTTTATCTCAAGGGCCAATGTGTTCTCCGTCTATCGTCGTTTGCTCAAAGAATTTTCTGACGATTAACTTCCACTATCTACGAGTAAATCCTATTTTTTACTAATAAACAAGCAGTTGATGAGCTTCGGCTGACGTGGAAACCGGCGCCTGGCACATTTGATTTCGACAAACAAAAACCCGTAGATTATCTCCGGAAGTGCGTCCCTGAAAAATCGGTAGGCTGCTCTCTCCTTTTAATCTAAAAATCATCTTTGCAGGATAGGCATTTCGATAAAGCGCGTCAGCAGTTGCTGCGGGGTCATCGGCGCTTACTACAACCTCAAAATATTTGTGGAGATGATAAAAATATAGAATCGCCCAGTTGGCAAATGATCCCGGGTGGCTTTGGATGTGATGGGCCAGGCTGCGGGTCATAGCAGCAGCTAATTCTGAATAATGGCTGTTGCCGTCGATGGCAGCGAGTTTGAAAAGTACCGTCGCCATCATCGAATTGGAAGAAGGAATGACATTGTCAAAAATCTCTTTTTTACGCGCCACCAGATCCTGGCTGCTGTTGTGGGTAAACCAAAACATGCCGTCGGCGGGATCGTAAAAATGTTGAAGCGCATAGTCGGCCAGGGTTCGGGCATAATCAGCCCACACTTCGTTGCCGGTAACCTGAAATAGTTCGATAGCCGCATCGGTCATGCCGGCATAATCTTCCAGAAATCCGCTGATGGTTGTCACACCTTTTTTATAATTGTGCAACAGACGGCCATCGGGCTGCGTCATTTTACTGCTGATAACTTTGGCTGCTTTTAAAGCTGCATCCAGATAACGCTTGTCCTCGGCCAGCACCGAGAGTTGTGCCAGGGCTTTTATGGCAAGCGCATTCCATGAAGTTAGCGACTTATCATCCAGTCCCGGACGTGTGCGTTTGTTCCTCGCTTTTAACAAATTAAGACGTGCCTTATCCAGATTTTCGATAAAACGATCTTCATCGATTCCTTTTTCGTTAGCAAAATCGTCAACTGACCAGGGGCGCACCAGGATATTTTTACCTTCTTCCCAAAATCCTTGCTTTCCTACACCATAAAATTCAGCTATTACAGCAGTATCTTCTTGTAGCACTTCGTCAAATTCCTGTTGTTTCCACACATAATATTTTCCTTCTTCACCTTCGCTGTCGGCGTCGAGCGCCGAATAAAACATGCCTTCGGGCGAAGTGAGTTCGCGCAGGATAAAGTCGGCGGTTTCGGTGGCTACCTCCAGATATTCTTTTTTTCCGCTAAAGCGGAATGCCTCGGAATAAACGGTTACGAGTTGGGCATTATCGTAGAGCATTTTTTCAAAATGAGGAATCTTCCAGGCAGCATCCACCGTGTAGCGGGCAAAGCCACCGCCCAACTGATCGTAAATGCCCCCAGCTGCCATGCGGTCAAGTGTTAGCAGAAGTTGATTTTTATACTTTTCATCTTTCGAAAAATGTGCCCAATGCAGCAACAGCCGAAGTGTGTCGGGCATAGGAAATTTAGGTGCGCCGCGGCTGCCGCCATTTACAGCATCTGCATTTTTCATAAATCCGTGCATGGCGTTTTCTAAAACTTCATTTCTAAAAGAATCTTCTTCGCCTGCGGGTTGTATCAAATCACTTTTGTTGATCCCATTTAAAATCTGATCGGCCTGCTCTTGCAGCAGATCACGGTTGTCGGCAAAGAGCTTTACAATATCCTTCAGAAGCTTCTCCCATTGCTCTGGCCGGAAATAAGTTCCGCCATAAAACGGCCGCCCGTCGGGCAGAGCAAAGCAATTGAGCGGCCATCCTCCACTGCTGTGCAGCAATTGCACGGCATTCATGTACACAGCGTCAACGTCGGGACGCTCCTCGCGATCGACTTTTATACAGATAAAATGATCGTTCATCAGGGTGGCCAGTTGCTCGTTTTCAAAAGTTTCGCGTTCCATCACATGGCACCAGTGGCAAGCCGAGTAGCCAATGCTAATGAGCAGCATCCTGTCGAGATCGCGCGCCTTTTGGAGCGTCTCGTTGTTCCAGGCGTGCCATTGCACCGGATTGTGCGCGTGTTGCAGCAGATAAGGACTTGTTTCGTCGATCAAAGCGTTGGTGTGGCGGTGTGTGGGAGGGTTCATATTGGTGATTATATTATTAAAACAAACAACCACCACAGGGTGGAAATGTTTGGCCGGTGCAATGAAAAAACAAAAAAGGCGCTGCACTGCTGCAACGCCTTTCGTTTTTTTAAAGGATTTACTTTTTAAAGATGAATTACCGTACCACCAGTCGGCGAACCCATTGGTCGCTGCCGGTATCGATTCTTACAAAATAAACTCCCGGCCGAAAATCTTTGAGACTAATGTTGTGAGTAAACTGACCTTTATCGGCTTGCAGCTCCTTGCCGCTCCACACCGGATTGCCAGTTCTGTCGGTGATGCTGATGAGGATTTTTTCGCTATTCTCAACATCAAAAAACACTTGTACATTGTCGGTTGCCGGATTGGGAAACAGGTTGATGCTGGTGTTGTCTGCCGCATCTACTGCAGCTTGCGGCCAGGGCTGTGAAGTGTCCCAAAGCAAATACCCGGTAGGTGAAAATGGACATATGCCGCGCATTCCTGCACCGGCACCACGGCCATATCCCTGACCATTCATCCGGTTGCCGGAGCCGTAACCCTGACCATTCATTCGGTTGCCGCAACCATAACCTTGCCCATTCATCCGATTGCCACCACAACCTTGCCCTCTGTATCCGCGTCCACCATATCCATAGCCGTAGCCCGTGACAGCGGAGGGGCGGTAATTGTCGAGAATGTTGACGATAGCATCGAAATAGTTGTCGGCGATCTCATCGGCCTGCAGTCGCAGATTCTGGATTTTTGTGCGGTTTACACGTATCTGCTGACGTTCGGCAAGCGTGGGTGTATAGTTAGAATTGTTGTCGAACATTTGCTGCCGCTGCTGCCAGTTTTGGCTTTGCAACGAATGAAGCTGGGTTCTGATTTCTGCCAGCCTGGTTTTATCAGCCGGTGTTAGTTGCTTGTCGAAAGCATTGCGCTCGACGCCAAGCTCCTGCAAAAGTTCCTGGTTAGGACAATCTTCGGGATTGGTATAATATCCATACGGACAGTTACCAAAATTTCTTCCCTGTCGGTTTTGGGCTTCGGCATTAGAAACACCGAAAATCATCATTGCTATTGCAATCAAAAAAACTTTACTTTTCATTGTGTTTATTTTTTAAAGGTTATTGTAATCGTTTCGTTCAGTGGTTAGACAACCTGATGCTGACATTTATTCCATTTAATAAATATTTGGGTGGTTCTCCGCAGAGTTATTGCCAGTTGCGATGGCGCTGACCACGGCCCGGTGGTGGTCCCCGGCGTCCTCGTCCTTGCGGGCCGCCACGGAAATTCTCATGTGCGTTTTGTATCCACTCTATCTGTTCTGCTGAGAGATATGGTTGCAGCTCGTCGATCATCTCCTGATGCAGCTGTTGCATGTTTTGACGCGACTGCGAAACATTTTGGTTGGCCAGCTGTGCGTACTTTTCCAGGATGGGCTCAATTTTTTCGGCCTGCTGCGGATCGGGATTGATGTTTCGGATCATGCCATATCTAAAAAAGTTGTAGCTGCCCTGACTCACAAAGGTGTCGAGACGCTGACGCGTGATTTGCGCATTGGTGAGAAACCCGATGGCAAATCCGATGAGTAGCGTAGCTATGATGATGATGATTGATTTGGTTTTCATACCAATAAAATATTATGGGTTGTAAAGAATAAAATCAGAAAGATAAGCAGGCTGCAACTGTTCCACTCCCAGCAGTGTGTCGATGGAGAAGGTGTTGCCGCCAGCCAGTGCTATGAGCAGCAGGACGACGGCAGCTGCTAACATGGGCAAGGCTAAGCGCTTAAAAGCGAATGCCATTCCCTGCGCAAGCGTAGCTTCTTGCAAGTTTTCGAGGCGGCTCATCACCCGGGTTGCAAAAAATGGCCGGAAAGGCAGGGCAGCTTCTGCCACTACTGCGTGCAATCTGCGTAGCTTTTCGGCTTCAGCCTGCAAAGCTTCGTCGGCTTGCAGCCATTGGTTGAGCTGCTGTTGCTCCTCCGCCGACAACTCTCGGTTGAAGGAATCAATGACCAATTGCAATTTTTTCTTTTCCATGATTATTCGATTATATTTTTCAACAAATCTTTTAGTTTTTCCTGTGCCCGCGACAATCGCGAAAGCACTGTGCCCTGAGGCACTTTGAGTATCTGCGCCGTTTCTCTGGTGGAATAGCCTTGCAGCATGCGCAGCACCACCACGCTTCTGAACTTTGGCTCCAGCTTTTGCAATGCCTGATGCACCAGCTCACGTGTGTCGCGCTGTTCGCCCTCATCAAGCGTGTCGCCAAAGGCAGCAAGCCCTTCGTCGTCGTCAGGTTTGGCAAAGAACATACGGCGGCGTTTCCTGCTTTTCAACTCATTGAGCGAAAGATTGATGGCGATACGTGTGAGATAGGTGGACAACGCCGCTTCGCCCCTGAAATCATCGATGGCACGATAAAAACGGATAAATACATTCTGACCTACATCATCTGCGTCGTCGCCAACACCGAGCATTCCGTTGACGGTAGCAGCCACCACCGATTCATGGCGGCGCACCAACTCACCGAAAGCTGCCTGGTCGCCCTGCTTCACCTGTTCAATCAGTTCATGGTCGTGGATTTCGTTAGTCGTTGTCAAAGTTCGCTTCAGTATTTATTGGTTTGACAGCCGAAAGGTAGTATTTATTCCGCCAACAGATAAAACAACGAAAAACTATCTTTTCGTAACGGCGCATTGACACAAGTTTTTATTATCAAAATAGAAATGCTCAGGGGGTGTCGTGGATGCATTGCGATTGTTGTCAATTATTATTTTCAATACTTTTGCCCGCATTAAAAAAGGCGTTGGATGCTTCTTTAATGACAAATAAAAATAAGCTACAAGTTACTGTTCTTTTGCAGGCGGCACGCAGGATGTCACCTTTGGATTATAATGATACTACACGATGGCAATAGCATTGATACTCTATCTCAGCCCACTTGACAAAGAAACCCTCGATGTACTTTTCAGCAGGTCTTTGGGCAAAAACAACTACCTGCATCTTCAGCATCCGGGATCCACACGGGCATTGGATTCCACGCATGAAACTCAATTCGTAATTCTTTCAGCGGCACAGCATTCCTCCGCGCTCGACGATGCCTATGCGCATTTTATGTCATGCTGCTCACCCGGCACTTTGGCTGTTTTGGCTACCAGTGATGAGAATAATTGTTTCGGCTTATCCACACATAAATTTGACCTGGTGATTTGCAGTGTTGACGGATTGCAGGCTCTTGCAAGAATGATTAGAAGGGATAGCAAATCGATGGATGAGATCGAGAAGCTCCGCCAATACCAGCGCCGGTATAAATCGGTGATGGAGAGTTTGCAGGGATGCTATTTTAGTTGTCACAACGATAGCAACTGGACCATGATTGAGCTGAATTCTAAATTTAAAAAGATTACCGGATATTCTGTCGACGAAGTCATCAATAACAAGCATCTTACCTTCTCCGATCTGATATTTCCGCAGGATCGCGAAAATGTATGGTTGCAAATACAGCAGGCCATCAAAAAACATAAGGCTTATGAGGTGGAGTATCGGTTGAAGACCGCCAGCGGACAAACCAGATACATTTATGAAGCAGGTTTTGAGAATCGTTTTAATGAACATGCCGCAGTGATTGAAGGTATTTTGATGGATGTTACTTACACACGGCGCCTTGAATTGCAACTCGAAGCGGTAAAAAAAATCATGCTTTTAGTGCATAAAACGAAGAGCCTGAGAGAACTGATCGGGAATATAAAAGATGCGTTGGCAGCAGTTATCCCGAATGGTAGCTGTTATCTTGCTTTTTATGATCGCGATGCCAAAACTTTTATGCTGCCGGTGGAAAAAAATGGAGAGGCTTATTTTCAAAAGCAAGAGGTGGATAAAACACTCGATTCGATGGTCGTTTTTCGCAATCGCACCATTATGCAAAGGGGGAATGAAATTTTAAAACTAAAACGCCAGGGAAAACTGCGCAACGATCACTCTGAGCCTAAAGTTTACATAGGGGTGCCACTGTTGATTGACGGAAAAGCGCATGGCATTATTTCCATCCAAAGCTTCGAAAACGAAGAGTCTCTGCACGATAACGATCGCGCTATGTTAGAATTCATTGCTTTACAAATTGCTGCAGTGATGGTTCACAAAGTGGTTACTGACGAAAACAGTATTTTGATCGACGCGCTCCAACAAAACCCTGAGGCCATTATGATTATTGACCTCGATGGCCGCATCATTTATGCAAACCAGCATGCTTTGCTTAATAGCGGTTTAACAGAGAAAAAGATTATCGGATCACTGCCGGCCATCCTGGATTCCAAATACAATAACGTGGTTCAGATAGAGCAGATTTGGGATGCACTTCATAGGCATAAGCAATGGGAGGGAGAGTTTGAGAATAAAAATGCCGACGACCAAGTGTTCTGGGATTTTGCCCTGATAACGCCTATTAAGAATTCTCAGAATAACGTGACGCATTATGTTTACGTTCAGGAACGCCTCACTGAGCGTAAGAAAACTGAAGCCGAGCTTATCATCGCACGACGTCGCGCCGAAGAAAGCGATAAACGCAAAGCAGCATTTCTTAGCAACATGTCGCACGAAATCCGTGAGCCCATGAATGCCATCCTGGGTTTTACCGAAATGTTGGCAGGCGATCAATTTGCTCTACAGGAACATGAGGAATTTATTAAGCTGATTCTCGAAAACGGTCATAAACTGATCAATACCCTCGACGAAATTATTGATATTGCAAAGATTGAAACCGGGCAGTTCCGCATTGAAGCAGCCAAATGCTCAGCCAATAAGATTTTGGATGATAATTTTCACATCTTAAAGTCTTTACAACATAAATATGAGAAAGAAAACCTGAAGCTCATTGCCCGTCAACCTCATGACAAGGAGAATGTGGTTTTTGTTTCCGACGCCCGCCGCATCAATCAGGTGTTGATCAACCTGATGGAAAATGCACTTAAATACACTTTTGACGGCTTTATTGAAATCGGGTACAAGATAATGCACGAAGAGGTTGCCGAACACATCTGTTTTTATGTAAAAGATAGCGGTACTGGCATTGCCACTGAGCGAAAGGAGCTGATTTTTGACCGGTTCAGGCAGGCTTCCGAAAACTATATGAATACACAAAGTGGCAACGGGTTGGGGTTGGCTATCTCGCGCAATGTAGCGCATCTGATGGGAGGCGATTTGCGGGTAGAATCGGCCATAGGAAAAGGTTCGGAGTTTTGCTTTATCCTGCCACTTAAGCGTGCCATGTCCGGGTTTGTTGAGCCATCTCAGCCAAAGCTACAACCAGGTGATATGGTCTGGCCCGAAAAAACTGTACTTATCGCCGAAGACGAAGATTCCAATTTTACCTTGCTCGAAATAATGTTACAAAAAACAAAGGTAAAGATTCGTCGCGCCTACAACGGGAAGCAAGCAGTGGATTACGTGATTGGCGGAAACAAAGTTGACCTGGTGTTGATGGATGTGCGCATGCCTTTGATGAACGGCTATCAGGCTACTGAGCACATCAAGGCTTATAATCCGAAATTGCCTGTAATTATGCAAACGGCTTTTGTTATGGCCGACGACCGCAACACAGGATTGGCTGCAGGTTGCGATGAGTATCTGGCCAAACCCATTCGTGCCAACGAAATTTACCGGCTGTTGCAGAAGTTTCTGTAAAAGCAAACAGGCACTTACCTTGGTAGTGCCTGTCTTTTAAATATGAATAGATACTTGCCGTATTAGACGTCGATCTTGGCGTAACGTGCGTTCCTTTCGATAAAGTCGCGTCGTGGCGGCACTTCATCGCCCATGAGCATCGAAAATATACGATCGGCCTCTGTGCTGTTTTCGATGGTAACCTGTCGCAGTGTTCTGGTTGAAGGATCCATTGTGGTGTCCCAGAGTTGTTCGGCGTTCATCTCTCCCAGGCCTTTGTAGCGTTGTATGTGTATTCCTTTTCCTTCGCCATCGGTTGACCATTCCTTTATGGTGTTTAAGCGATCCTCTTCGCTCCACGAGTAGCGCTCCTCTTTGTTCTTGCGGAGCAGATAGAGCGGCGGAGTAGCAATGTACACATATCCGTTCTCGATAAGCTCTTTCATATATCTGAAAAAGAAGGTAAGGATCAGGGTGGCAATGTGGCTTCCGTCCACGTCGGCATCCGTCATGATAATTACTTTGTGATAGCGCAGTTTGTCAAGATTTAGCGCTTTGCTGTCCTCCTCGGTGCCGATAGAAATACCCAGTGCCGTAAAAATATTCTTGATCTCATCGCTATCAAAAACCCTATGCTGCATAGCCTTTTCCACATTCAGGATTTTTCCTCTCAAAGGCAGGATAGCCTGGAATTTCCGATCGCGGCCTTGTTTGGCTGTGCCACCGGCTGAGTCGCCCTCAACCAGATAAATTTCGCACAACGCCGGGTCGCTCTCAGAGCAGTCGGAAAGTTTGCCTGGCAAACCGGTGGAAGAAAGTACGCTTTTACGCTGCACCAGTTCACGTGCCTTGCGGGCAGCATGGCGTGCCGTGGCAGCGAGTATCACCTTGTTGACGATGGTGCGCGCTTCACGCGGATTTTCTTCGAGATAATGGCTCAGCGATTCACTCACCATCATATCTACTGCACCCATCGCATCGCTGTTTCCCAGCTTGGTTTTGGTTTGTCCTTCAAACTGTGGCTCGGCTACTTTCATAGAAATGATGGCTGTAAGGCCTTCACGGAAGTCGTCGCCGCTGATGTCGAATTTCAGTTTTGCCAGCATGCCCGATTTGTCGGCGTAGGATTTGAGTGTGCGGGTTAGCCCGCGGCGGAATCCGGCCAGGTGGGTGCCTCCTTCATGGGTACTAATGTTGTTGACGTAGCTATGCAGATTTTCTGAAAAAGAAGTATTGTACTGCATGGCTATTTCGATAGGCATATTATTTTTCACACCTTCGATGCTGATAGGATTGGGCATAAGTGGTTCCCGCGTAACGTCGAGGTAATCGATAAAATCGGCCAGCCCACGCAAGGAGACAAAGGAGTCGGTTGGATAATTTCCTTCTTCATCGGTTGAACGTTCGTCGGTAAGGGTAAGGGTGATGCCTTTATTCAGAAATGCCAGTTCACGCAAACGTGAAGCAAGAATGTCATATTCGTAGGTAGTGACGGTAAAAATGGTGTCGTCGGGTATAAAAGTGATGCGTGTGCCTGAAAGCTCAGTGGTGCCAACTACTTCCACATCTTTTTGTGGAACGCCCTTGTGGTATTCCTGTCTAAAAACTTTCCCATCGCGGTATACTGTTGCTACCAAAATGTTGGAGAGTGCGTTTACACACGAAACGCCAACACCGTGCAAACCTCCTGAAACTTTGTAGCTGCCTTTGTCGAATTTACCACCTGCGTGCAGCACCGTCATTACAACCTCAAGTGCCGAGCGGTTTTCTTTTTCGTGAAGGTCAGTGGGGATGCCACGTCCGTTGTCGATAACGGTGACGGAATTGTCGATATGGATAATCACTTCTATTTTGTCGCACCAGCCGGCCAGCGCCTCGTCGATGGAGTTGTCGATTACTTCGTAAACAAGATGGTGTAGGCCTCGGGTACTCAAGTCGCCGATGTACATTGCCGGACGCTTACGCACGGCTTCAAGTCCTTCGAGAACCTGAATTTTATCTGCTGAATAATTCTGTGAAGACAAGCTTTTTTCTTCTATTGTCATAATTAATGAATTGGAAAAATGATCTAAAAATTCATGCAAAGGTAAATAATATCCTGCTAATAGTCACTAAATTACGTGCTGCGGTACAGCTTTTTATTAACAATTTGAGGCAAGGTTTCCTGCCAATATCTTTCACTCTTTTTTATCAGAACGAAAAGGTGAATCCACCCATCACATTGATGCGTTGCGATGGATATTGGTAGTAACGATAATAGCGTGTAGAGGTCAGGTTGTTGAGTTGAACAAAGACTGCTATCTTTTCGCTAAAGCGATATTCTGCACCAAGATTTACGTCGACGTAAGCTTTATTATGGTCGACGATGAGCGTCTTGTTTTTAAGCACCTGCACATACGTTTTCGAGTTGTAAAAGACTTCGCCGCTCAGCGCCAGCTTCTCCCCAACGTTGTAATGTGCCAGTAGCGCAACTTCCAGCGCGGGTTTGTGCCAGGCTTTGGCCTGGGTGGCTGGCTTGTAGTCGTGATAAGCGCCACATAGCAGCAAATCGAAACGGGCGCCTTGTGTATAACCCGCTTCAAGGCTTACCGTTGTAACTTTTGTGTCGTCGTAAATGCCTGTGAATTTATTGCCAAAATTAACAGCTACCTCCGGACTGTATGCGCTGGTAAAATCATTGTTGTAATAAAGCATGTTGTCGATGGAAGCATACGAAACGCTGAAGTTGTAATTGAAAAGCTGGTCTATTTTTCCTGTCACACCTCCTCTTATGTCGAAGCTGGTGCTTGTAAAACCAAGCGGAAACAAAGGATCGGCCCAGGGATTTTCGTTAATAATTTCTTTAAAACTATTGCGATGCAAGCCACCACTTACCGCAGCATAAAATGTTAGGAAGTCAGGTATCACTTGGTAATCGGCGCGGATGTCGGGGTAAACATAAAATTTTGATGCCGAATCTGCTGCCAGCGCTCCTGTTACACCCAGGCGCAGTTGCAGATAACCCATGTGCAGCCGAATGTAGGGCGTGAGCGACGTGGCCAGTGCATTGCCGGCGATGAGGCTATCGGCATTGTGATAATAATCCAGCGTTAGGTCGATGCCCAGCTCCTGACTTTTAACGAAGTTCAGAAATTGGGTTTGTGAGTTGAAGTTGGCTTTGGTACCGATGTTCAGCTCGCTGGTTTCGTTCAGATTATTAAGATGATAAAAATGCACGTCTGCATCAAAGTTCTTATTGCCGCCGCGACGTTTGATGGTGCCCAGCGAAAAATCGCCACCTACCATCGAGTAGCGTTGGCGCAGCTCATCGTCAGCAATCGGATGCAGGGTATCATCGCTGGGTTGGAATCCATAATAATGAACCACATCGTGTTGGTAATCCAATTTCCCATTGATGACGAGCTTGCGCAGATAGCGCGAAGCGTAAATGCTCACATTGTTGTGGCTGAAGCCGCTGGTGGCGACATCGTCGATGTTGCCTGCCGACGACAGATGCCGCGCATGAAAACCGATGGCGTATTTGCCGGAGTTCAGGCTGTTGGTAAAAAGTTCGAAAGAAGGCGTGGTATAATTCCCAAAGCCGGCACGCAAAAAGTTGCGGTGCAACTGGTGCGGGACGTTGATGTCGATGAGCGCAGGCTTTACCGGCGTAATTTCAAAACCGGTGGCAGCCACCCGGCTGGTGATGCTGTAACTCATCGGCGGTAATGCTATCGTGGTATCGGGCATCACTGGTTGGGCATTTATTTTTACGGCGTCGCTGATGCTGGGCTGATAAGGAGCAATAATGGTTACTTCCTGGTTTTGTGCCTGAACCATCACTACTGCCAGAAACAATACTATTATTAATAAAAAATGCCTTGAACTTTTCATTAAAACAATGCTATGATGTTCTGAATTTGTTTTTTGCAATTTATTGGGCATTTGGAAATTGTGTATTGAAATTTTGTTTTAAAATAATATCAACTTTCGCGGCAGCAGCTAATTAGCGGCGTCTGTTTTTGCGGGGATTGGTATTCTCAGGCGTTGTGTCGTTGGCAGGTGCGGCACCGTCTATCTGACGCAGCTTTTGGGCTGCCAAGTCGCGCAGGTCCTGGCCTGGGTAGTTGTCGATGATGCTTTGCAGGGTTTGCCGCGCCTGAAACTCGTTGTCGGTGGCCGCATAGATTTCGGCAAGCATGATAAAGCCTTTTGCTTTCCAGTATTCCTGCGCCGGATAATCGTTGGAGAGTTCAAAAATAAGATTTTCCGCTTTCGCTAAATTTTTCTGTTGGAACTGTATTTCAGCCAAAAGGTATTTGGCCTCGGCGCCTCTTGCTCCATCAGAAAGGGCTACAGTTTTTTCAAGCGCCGGAGTAGCGGTTTGTAAATCATTATTTTTCCATGCATTCACACCAATAATATAATTGGCTTCGGGCAGCAGGGGCGGGTCTATGTTTTCGAGCTGCAAGAGCCGGCGCGCTGCCTGCATGGCGTCAGCAGTTTGTTGCAGTGCGTGGTATGCCCGCATTTGTCCGGCCAGCGCAGTGGTTACGTTGGCGGGGTTGTCGGCCATGTTTTCGAGCTGCTGATAATTTTCTAAAGCTGCTTCTGTATTGCCGGCTTCGTCGTTGAGTATTGCGGCCTGCACGAGCGCATGTTCGGTGTAGCGCGACTTGGGCGCTTGCGCGATGCGCATATAATCTCCGAGCGCTGCCTCCCGGTTTGCAAGTTTCATGTTGCACTCCGCACGGTAGTAGCTGGCATTGATCATAAATGCGCCGTTGGGAAATTCATCAAGATAAGTGTCCAGCGCCTTCACAGCATTCTCACAGCGGCCGCTCCTGTAAAGGTTTTCGGCGTTGATCCACGTCAGCGAATCCTGTTCACTCGCCGTTACGCTGGCAAAAGGAACCGTTTCGGCATATTTAAAATAAGAGGCGATTTCGTTTTTATCCATGTAAATGTTGCGGATGGTTGCCAAAGACTCACGTGCCTCATCGGTACCCTGATAATCCTTTACCAGTTTTTTAAGAATTTGAATCGCCTCATCGTAGTGGTTTTGGTTGTAATGCACCAGCGCACTTCGCTGCATCGATTTTACCACGTAGCTACTGTTCGGGAATTTCCTGATCAAATCATCGAAACGTGTCAGTGCCTCGTCATTGTTGTTTGTCAACAGATACGTTTCGGCCATTTCGTAATAGGCGTCGTCCTGGAAGTTGGAGGCGGGATATTTCTGAATAAGTTGGTTCAGCGTTGAGAGTTTTGCCTGGTCATTGCCCAGTGCTCCCTGCGAAAGCGCCTTCTGAAACATGGCATAATCAGCATTGCGCGAACGCTTCTCCAAAGCCAGATCGTATTGTTCGATGGCAGGGCGGTAGTTTTTGGTGACAAAATAACAATCGCCCATCCGCATTAGCGCATCCGAAACATATTCTTCGCTGCTTTTTCCGGGGCGGTTTACAAATTGTCTGAAAGCCGCCAGTGCATTGTCATAATGTTTAAGATTAAAATAGGAATAACCCAGTTGGTAGCGTGCCAACGGATAGAGGTCGAGGCGGGCTGAGCCGGGTGCAGTCATAAAGTCTTCGTAATGCTCGATGGCTGTACTATATTGCTGGCGCTGGTAATAGGTTTCGGCCATCCAGTATTTGGCGCGGGTGGTGAGGTCGCGGTTGTAAGTGTTGGCCAGCGATTTTCTGAAATTGGCCAGTGCTTCCTCCCAGCGGCCGGCGTTGAAGTTTTGTACCGCCAGTTGATACGTGATACGCTGATACGCCGTTTTCAGTACATTATTTTTGGTGTGCATGCGCTCGATGGCGTTGATGGCGGCCTGGTAATCTTTGGTCGATAAAAAGAGGTTTGTGAGATAATCCATTGCTTCGTCGGTGCGCGGAGAGTCGGGGTAGTCGTTGACGTACTGCATGAGTGCCTCCAGCGAGTTGCCGAAAGGATCGTAAGCCAGCTCGTAGCTTAGTTTGGCGTAATTAAAAAGAGCATCTTCTTTTATTTTCTCATCGCCGTTCAGTTGCCAGGCATTATAAAAAGCACTTTGTGCAAACTGTTGTTTGTCGGTTTTCAGATAGCTGTCGGCAAGGTGGTAATAGGCATTTTGCGAAAGCGCATCTTTTGGGCCGGCCACTTTTTCAAATTTGGCCACAGCCTCCTGATATTTTCCGGTTTGGTACAGCGCAAAAGCTATCTGGTATTGCTCTTCGCGCGAAAGCGTGCGACGGATGTTTTTGTCGTACATCCCAAAATATTCGAGTGCCTGAGCATAATCACCTTTTTGATAAAAAGCTTCGGCTACCACCCGTGCAGCTTCGGCTTGCTTTTTTTTGTCCCTGGTGGCCCATACCAGATCTGGCCCGGCGGAGACTATCGCATCAAAATCTTTTCGGACATAATTGATTTGTAAAAGATAAAAAGGCACCTCTGCGCCAATCTCCGAATTTTTGTCCACTTTGCTAAAATACTTCAGCGCTTCGTCGTAATCCTGCTGCAGATAAGCAATCTGTGCGTAGTAATAGTTAGCGCCCTGCTGGTAATCAGAAGGTGTATTTAAAACCGGGAAAAGTACCTCACGAGCTTTTTCGTAGTTGTCGGTTTGCAGATAGCTGTAGCCTAATTTGTAAAGATATTCGGGCAGCACCTTGGGCGTAAGGTGATAAGGCTCTACCTTTTCAAACTCATCTATGGCTTGCTTGTAGCGACGGCCATCGTAGGTGATAAATCCAAGATGCAGCCGTGCCAGATTCGTTTTCGTATGGGCGTCGTAGCGCAACAGAAAATCCTCGAACTCTTGCCGTGCCTCCGGATGATCGAGCTTGTAGTCGGCCAGCGCGATATAGTAGGCGGCGTCCATGCGCATCAACTCTTCATTGGGAGGAAGTTGGTCGATCAGCGTTAGGAAAACCTCGCGAGCTGCGCCGTACTGTTTATTGGCCACAAGGTCGGTGGCCATGCGGTAGGTAGCTTCGGGTGGTTCGTAATAGCGGGTTTGCTGCGCCGCCGGTATTAAATACAAAAAAACAAGCAGGAGTAAAAAGCCTGCTTTTCTCGTTATGCGAATGTTCATGCTGATTTCTATTCTGGTGGTTTTCGTCATTTGGCCTGAAAAAGCTTACATGCAAACGATGCTTTGAAGCACTTATTTTAACACCCTTCCGGGCATTTTCGTTTGCTCCGGGAATCATATTTTAAAAATCATCTTTTCATACTCAAGTCAATTGATTTGGGATAAGATTTCTATTTCCTGAACTTATCCTGATATTGGAACGGGGCTTTTGTTACTTAATCTTTCTGGAGTAAAGACTCCCGGTCGGGTGGCTCCAAGATTAAAATCTAACCTCTTTAATTGTCTTCCACCTGCCGCCTGCTTGCTGAGAACCGCCGACTATTTTCCCCTTCTCCCTCGCCAATCTTCATTATTTTTGCTTTTTCTTTTTTTTCAAACACATGAAGATTTTCAAATTTGGCGGGGCTTCCGTCAATAGCGCAGAAGCAGTAAGGAACGCAGGCTCTATCCTTCGCCGGGAGTGGCAGCAGGAGTTGGTGGTAGTATTTTCGGCCATGGGCAAAACCACGAACATGCTTGAGGAGGTTGTAAATGCTGCCTGGCAAAAGACGGGCAATACAGATCAATGCATTAGCAAGGTAAAAGATTATCATACACAAATTATCAACGATCTGTTCCCCGCTGATCATGCGGTACATCACCTCCTGGATGGGTTTTTGCTCAATCTTTCGGCAGTAGCTGCGGACACCTCTTATAGCTACGACGAGTTTTACGATCGTGTGGTGCCTTTCGGCGAATTGATTTCCACAGCTATTCTAAGCGTTTGGTTCGATGATCAAGACCTTCCCAACATTCTCCTTCCAGGGCCATCACTTCTAAAAACCGACAATCATTTTCGCGACGCTGCCATTCTCTGGCCTCAGACCTGTGAACGCATTCAAACGCGTATTCGCACTGTTCTGGCCGACAATCCCGGGCATTTTATTCTCACGCAGGGTTTTATCGCCAGCACCACCGATGGCCGTCCTACTACGCTGGGGCGCGAAGGCAGCGACTTTTCAGCCGCCGTGCTGGCCTATTGTCTCGATGCCGAAGAAGTTATTGTGTGGAAAGATGTGGATGGTTTGTTGAATGCCGATCCGGTTTATTTCGCCACCACCCGGCTCATTCCGGAGCTGTCGTACCGCGAAACAATAGAGCTTGCCTATTATGGCGCCAAAATTCTGCATCCCAAAACCATCAAGCCGCTGCATAACAAGAACATCCCGTTGCACATACGGTCGTTCTTTCATCCGGAGATGCCCGGCTCCGTCATCCATGCCAGCGAACATGCCGATACGCTTATCCCTTTTTTTATCCTTAAAAAAGATCAGCTGTTGCTTTCGTTCTCCACACGCGATTTTTCTTTTATTAATGAAGAAAAGCTAAAAATACTTTTTGGAGTTTTTTCTGATCACAACATTCGCATCAACCTGATGCAAAATTCGGCCATCAGTTTCACGGTGTGTATCAATCATCCACATCATAAGCTACAGACACTGCTCGAGGAACTTAGCGAGGCCTTTGAGATACGTTACAACGAGGGCCTGGAGCTGCTCACCATCCGCCACTTCGAAAGTGTTGATTTGCAAACTTATGTTTCGGGGTGTAGTGTTTTGCTCGAACAGCGAAGCCGGCGAACGTTGCAGATAGCTTATCAGCGGGAATAAGCACTGATCAGTTGCATTATTTTTTGCGTTTGGATTTTTCAAAAAAGTAGACTCTCGTTCAGCTTAGGCTTTGCCTAAGTTGTATCTATTTCCGTAGGCTGTGCCTACCTTTTTTAATTCATCTAAAAAAGACAGCAGCAGGCAGAGCCTGCGGAAATAGCAATGACGAGGCTTAGCCTCGTCCAAACACCTGGCTGGTCATGATTAAGTGATGAGGTTTTCTTTACCATGCTATCCCGCGTTATCTTCGGAGCCACGAACCCATATCAGAACCCTGCGCACTGCTCTATGCGCCCTGCGCCCTTTCGTTTTACTTAAAAGTATAGCTTAGCGTAACGCCCGTAAATCCGCTGCTGCTAAACGGTGTAACGGTTATCTTCTGTTGCTCGTAGTTGTTGTAAACCAATCTTCCGACGGCGTAGCCCAATGCTGCTCCGGCAAATACATCGCTGGCCCAGTGGCGGTCGTCGTAGGTGCGCGAGATAGCTACCAGCGAGGCCAGCGAAAAAGCGGTGATGCCTACCCAGCGGCGCTCGTGATAGTAAGCGCTGAGAACAGTAGCTGCTGCAAAAACCACCGAAGAATGTCCGGATGGAAAAGAGTTGTCGCGCCAGTCGCCCAATGGCCCTTGCCAGTTCATGGGATCGGCCGGATCGCCTTCATCGGGGCGCTCTCGCTGAAACAAGCCCTTCAGCAGCAATGTGTAGCCGCCCGTCAGCAACACAGCCTTGCCGGTGAGCAGGGCAGCCGTTTCGGTGTGGTTGTCGTTGGCTGCTACACCATATATATACATGCCTCCCAGCAGCCCTGCCAGATACCATTTTCCCAACGGTTCGAGCGCGTATTTAGAAATGTCGTCCTGGGTGGCGGTGTGGTTGCGCAGATAAAAATCGTGGATGGCTTTGTCCTGTGTAAAAAGCACCAGTGTGGCGCCTGTAAAAGCTGCAAAGCCGAGCCATTGCTTGCCGTCCCAACCCACAGGAGCGATGGCAATATTGGCAGCATCGGTTGCGTACGACAGCAGATACTCCTTGTTGATGTGTAGCTCTGGCAACGAATCCTGCGCAGCCATTGGCCTGACCAACAGCAAAAAAACCATCAGCGTAAGCGCCAATCGTTGCATGTTGAAGATAGTCCTATGCTTTGGGTTGGTCATCGGGAAGGACTGTTTTATTTTTTTAAATTTTAAAACTCATTGAAGTTCACAAGAAGAGTCCCTTTTGAAATTTGTTTTTTTGGGATTTATTTGGGATTTGATCATTGTGATTTGTTATTTCTCTTCTTATTATTTCCCTTCTTTTTCTTTGGCTTCGTTCCACAAGGCATCCATCTGCTCCAGCGAAAGCTCGTGCATTTCCTTGTCGTTTTTATGTGCCTGCGCTTCGATGTAGTTGAAACGGCTCATAAACTTCCGGTTGGTGCGCTCCAATGCATCTTCGGGATTAACACCAATAAAACGTGCATAATTTACCAACGAAAACAAAAGGTCGCCAAATTCTTTCTCCATGGCGGCAGTGTCGCCGCGTGCCACTTCCTGTTGCAGCTCTTCTACTTCTTCGTTCACTTTTTCCCATACCTGTGCGGTTTCTTTCCAGTCGAAGCCCACACCGCGGGCCTTCTCCTGCATCCTGAAAGCCTTCACCATGGCAGGCAGCGAGCTGGGCACGCCACCCAACACCGTTTTGCGGCCTTTCTCTTTCAGCTTTATCTTCTCCCAGTTGTTTTTCACATCTTCGTCATCTGCTACACTTACATCGGCATAAATATGCGGATGCCGTGATGTGAGCTTTTTGGAGATGCCATCGAGCACATCTTTAATGTCGAAGGCTCCGGTTTCGGAACCTATCTTAGCATAAAACACCAGGTGCAACATCAGGTCGCCAAGTTCCTGGCAGATTTCTTTTGGCTTATTTTCCAGAATAGCGTCGGAAAGCTCGTAAGTTTCTTCGATGGTGAGATAGCGCAAGCTCTCGAACGTTTGTTTCCTGTCCCAGGGGCAGCCGGCGCGTAGCTCGTCCATTATGGTGAGCAAACGCCCGAAGGCAGCCAGTTTTTCATCCATGATTATCAGTTTATTTTGTCCGAATTAATAAAGTGGCAAAGATAGGTCTGATATTTTTATGATGCAGCGCTGGGGCGCAAAAGGTTCATTAAATGCTACTTTTGTCGATCTTATAAATATGTCGTAGGCCTGGTGGAAAATGTAAAACATCCTTTTTAATATTTTGATACTAAGCCAGTGGCATGGGAGTTTTCATGGAAATGACCAATATCGCTGTCTGGATGAAGCCCTCATCTGCCGGCAGCCTAACAATCGGCGACATTTGCTGTTTAGAGGGTGATGATTAAAACAAATAATAAAGTTGAAAACCTTTCTGTGGAAGGGATTAAAAAAATAAGTCACGTGAATTTTGATGTAGAAAAAATACGCAAAGATTTTCCGCTTCTGGAGCGCACCGTTTACAACAAGCCACTTGTTTATTTGGACAATGCCGCCACCAACCAAAAGCCGCGGCAGGTGCTGCAGCGTTTGGCGGATTATTACGAAAACGAAAACAGCAACATCCATCGTGGCACCCACAAATTGAGCATACAGGCCACCACTGCCTACGAACAGGCCCGGCAAACTGTTGCTCAGTTTATCAATGCACCCGCACCCGAGCAAATAATTTTCACCAAAGGCACCACCGAATCCATCAATCTGGTGGCGACAACTTTCGGAGAGCGTTTCATCAAGGCCGGCGACGAAGTGTTGATTACTCACATGGAGCATCATAGCAACATAGTGCCGTGGCAACTCATGTGCGACCGTTACGGAGCTACACTGCGGGTAGCCGATATTACCGATGCCGGCGTTCTGGATATGGAAGATTTTAAGCGTAAGCTTAATAAAAAAACCAAGCTCGTGGCTTTTGCGCATGTTTCCAATACGTTGGGAACCATCAATCCTGCGCAGGAGCTAGTGAAGCTGGCGCATGATGTCGGCGCCCGCGTGCTCATCGACGGGGCACAGGCAGTGGCGCATTTGCCGGTAGATGTGCAGGCACTCGATTGCGATTTTTACTGCTTCTCGGCACACAAGATTTACGGTCCGATGGGCAACGGCGTGCTTTTTGGCAAACAGGAAATCTTGCAGGAATTGCCGCCCTATCAGGGTGGTGGTGAAATGATTAGTCAGGTCACTTTTGAGAAAACAACTTTTAACGAGTTGCCTTTCCGCTTTGAGGCCGGAACACCCAACGTGTCGGGGGCGCTCGGACTGGAAGCTGCCCTGCAATATTTGGAATCTGTTGGACCGGAGGCGATGCATCGTTATGAAAACGAACTGCTGCACTACGCCACCGAAAAGCTTAGCACCATCCCCGGATTGATTATCTATGGCAATTCTCCTGAAAAAACCGGTGTTGTCACCTTTAATCTTGCCGGAATACATTCTTACGATATGGGCACGCTTCTCGACAAGTTTGGCATCGCGGTGCGCACCGGCCACATGTGTACGCAGCCGCTCATCGACTTTTACGGTGTGCCGGGTTTTATTCGGGCTTCCTTTGCGATGTACAACACCCGTCAGGAAGTGGATGCACTCACCGAGGCCATCATGCGCAGCCGCGAGATGCTGCTGTAGCTTTGGCTTTATTTTTTTGTATTAATAATTAAGATAAAACAACAAGAACGAATGGAATCTATCAGTGAAAAGGCAAACCAGATCGTTGACGAATTTGAAATCTACGACGATTGGCTCGACAAGTACAATTATCTTATCGAAATGGGCAGAGATCTTCCGGTGATTGATGAGAAATACAAGGTGAAGCAAAATCTAATCTCCGGATGTCAGAGCAGTGTGTGGCTGCAAGGTGAGTACCGCGACGGGCATATTTATTTTTCTGCCGACAGCGACGCCGTGATTACCAAAGGAATTGTAAACCTGCTCATCAGGGTGCTTTCGGGGCAAACTCCGCAGGCCATCATCGATGCAGATTTAGATTTTATTGATAAAATAGGTTTAAAAGAACATCTTTCGCCCACCCGTTCCAACGGATTGGTGTCGATGATAAAACAAATGAAACTTTATGCCCTTGCATTCAAAACCAAATACGAATTAAAACCCGAAAACGATGGACAGCAATAATGATAAGTCATTGCGCGAAGCAGTAATAGAAGCACTGGAATCAGTTTATGATCCCGAAATCCCTGTTAATATCTTCGCACTGGGATTGGTTTACGAAGTAAAGGTTGACGATGGCAAAGTGCACGTGCTGATGACGCTCACCTCGCCCAACTGCCCGGTGGCAGAGTCGTTGCCGATGGAGGTAAAACAAAAAATAGAAGAGCTCGAAGATGTCATCGAAGCCGATGTAGAGATCACTTTCGACCCGCCCTGGGACGAAGATATGATGTCGGACGAAGCCTTGCTGGAACTGGGATTATTGTAGTTTTGCCCGTGGACGATAAAATATTCCAGACATTTTAATTTCAATAAAAAGGCATGACTGAAAAGTTGTTGCAAAAAATAAATTCACCGGCCGATCTTAAAAAGCTGCCTGAGTCGCAGCTCCAGGAATTGTGCGGCGAGCTGCGTCAGTTCATCATCGACGCTGTTTCCGACAATCCTGCACATTTGGGAGCCAACCTGGGAGCTGTGGAGCTTACCGTGGCGCTGCATTATGTTTTTGACACACCCGACGACAAACTGATTTGGGACGTAGGCCATCAGGCTTACGGCCATAAGATACTCACCGGACGCCGCGACCTTTTCGACACCAATCGCCGCAAAGGCGGCATCAGTGGATTTCCGAAAATGGAAGAAAGCGAGTATGATGCTTTTGGCGTAGGACATGCCTCCACTTCTATCTCGGCAGCCCTGGGCATGGCCGAAGCCTCCCAGCTTGCAGGTAATACCACACGCCATCACATTGCCGTAATTGGCGACGGCGCCATGACCGGCGGAATGGCGTTGGAAGCCATGAACAATGCCGGCGTAAATAATCCAAACCTGCTGGTGATCCTTAACGACAATGGCATTGCCATCGACAAAAATGTAGGTGCTATCAAAGATTACCTTGCCGGGATAGCAACCTCTCCGTTTTATAATCGATTGAAGGACAAAGTGTGGCTCGTTCTGGGCGGCGGCACCAAATACGGCCACAATACCCGTGCTATCGTAAAGCAGGTGGGCAACGCTGTAAAAGGAAGCATCCTGCGGCGCAGCAACTTGTTCGAAGCTTTCAACTTCCGTTATTTTGGGCCGGTAGATGGCAACGATGTGGAGCGCCTGGTGAAGCTGCTGCGCGACATCAAAAATATTAAGGGGCCTAAGCTGCTCCATATTGTAACTACTAAAGGTAAAGGCCTGGAGATGGCTGAGCGCGAGCCGGTGATTTATCATGCACCTCCCGGAAAATTCGACAGGCTCACCGGAAAGCTGGTTCCCAAAAAACCTTGCGACGGCGTGCAGCCACCCAAATATCAGGTGGTTTTTGGGCGCACCATGATTGAGCTGGCAGAGAGCAATCCCAAAGTGCTGGGCATCACTGCTGCTATGCCTACCGGTAGTTCGCTCGACATGCTCATGAACAAGATGCCACACAGGGCTTTCGATGTGGGAATTGCCGAACAGCATGCAGTTACTTTTGCTGCCGGGCTGGCCACGCAGGGATTTGTTCCTTTCTGTGTTATCTATTCCACCTTCCTGCAGCGCGCTTTCGATCAGATTATTCACGACGTGGCATTGCAGAATCTCAATGTAGTTTTTTGTATCGACCGCGCCGGCGTAGTAGGGGAGGATGGAGCTACTCATCAGGGGGCTTTCGATCTAGCCTATTTGCGGTGCATTCCCAACATGACCATCTGTGCTCCTATGAACGAGCAGGAGCTGCGCAACATGATGTACACAGCTCAGCTTGCTGACAAAGGACCATGGGCAATACGTTATCCGCGCGGGCGCGGTGTTATGGAAAACTGGAAGACGCCACTGGAGGAAATCCTTTCTGCCACAGGCCGCCGGCTCAATGATGGCAGCAATCTGGCTATTTTATCCATCGGTCATATTGGTAACGAAGCCGCCAAAGCTGTAGAAATTTTGCGCGAGGAAGATATTGAGGCTGCTCATTACGATGTGCGGTTTCTCAAACCACTCGACGAGAAGATGCTGCATGAAGTGTTTAAAAAATTCAGGAATATTATCACCGTTGAGGATGGCGTGATTGCAGGAGGCTTCGGCTCTGCCGTCCTCGAATTTATGGCCGATCATCAATATTCGGCTACGGTTATCCGGCTGGGAATCCCAGACTTGTTTGTGGAACACGGCGACAGAAATCTGATGATCCATGAGCTGGGATATGATGCACAGGCTATAGCCGCTGCCGCGCGCAAACTTGCCGCCGCTTTTTCGCCGCTACACCACTGATGAGCAGAATCGTGTCTTTATTTTTGATATACAATAAAAATCAAACCGATGAAACGAATTTACTTCTTCCTGCTTCTGGCGCTGTGGGCTTTGCAGTTGCAGGCTCAGATTACTGAATTTCCCTACAACGATGGTTTTGAAGAAGAGCAATTTCCGCCATCGGGCTGGCTGGGTTATCCCATCGTTGGCAATACGGAATTTGTACGGGTAACAGTTGGCGAATGGCCCGCCTGTTTGCCCCACGACGGAAGCGGCGCTATGGCGCAGTACAACTCATTTAATGCTAACATTGGAAAGTCGGCGGTATTGATAAGCCCGGAATTAATATTGGGCGATGATAACGTGCTGCGGTTTTGGTTTTATCGTTCCGAAGACCCCAGCAACAACCGCCACGATAAAATTGAAGTCTATTACAACGCTTCTCCCGATCTGGAAGGAGCCACGCTGCTGGATTCCATCAGCAGGGCTGTCAACTTTTATCCGGTTGTTCCCGCCAAGGGTTGGTATCAATACGAATTTGCGATCGACAATATGGGCAGTACCTATGTCATTTTCAAAGCCATTAGTGCCTACGGATGGAAAATGTATCTGGATGATGTAGAGGTCAACACCAGCACCATCGACGTTGATCCGCCGGTAGTAATCTCGCTGGGCGGAACGCAGGTTTACGCACTGCAGCCTATGAGCCTCGAACTGGTGGTGCGCGATGTGTCGGATATGCCGGAAATGCTCGAAGGACAAGTAACCATCGAAGGAGAAACACAGGTGGTGGAGATGAGAAAAACCAGCGGAACACAGGGCGATTTTACCTATCACGGAACCATTCCCGGTCAGCTCGATCACACCGAGGGCGAAATAAAATTCTGGCTCATCGATGCGCCGGGAAATGCTGCTTGGTCGGATAATTACCCATTGCATTGGGATTGGTTGAAACCCATATTTGAAGAGAGTTTCGAAGGAGAGGATTTTCCACCCGAAAACTGGACTGTTACCGGGCAGCCGCTTACATGGCTTACCTGGAACGACTATGGCCTGGTGTATTACACCGATAGCGATGGGGTAGAGTGGGAAGTTTATCCGCCCCATGGCCAGCGTCAAGCCGCCGTAGAATGGGATTTTCAGGGAAACGAACAAAACGAATGGATGATATCTCCGCTGATCGCCATTACAGAAAATGCAGTCCTTACCTTTAAAACTTTCGTCAGGCTATATAGCTACGACTACGACGAATATCTTGTCCGGGCTTCCACCGATGGTTTTACCTGGGTAAATCTATGGAGCGCCGCAGATTATCCCGCAGGCGTTAGCAATTATGACGACGATATTGCTTTAAGTTTAAATAGTTATGTGGGGCAGGAGGTTCGCCTCGCCTGGCAGGCTTACAATCTTTATGGCGGCAACCTTTGGTATTCGTGGTTTGTAGATGATGTAAAAATCCGGGCTACTGATACCCTTGTCGGGATTAACAAAAAAAATGATTTGCTGGTTTCCGGCGCTTTTCCAAATCCATTTGGCGCATTCACCACCATCAGTTTTAAAATGCAGCAAGCCGGGAAGGTTTCCCTAAATGTTTTCAGAAACGATGGTACAAAAGTATTTGAGCGAATTTATTATGAGCTTCCTGCAGGCTTTAATGAAATAAAAATTGATGGAACCCAATTGCCTTCGGGATTTTACTACTATCAGTTGCAAACCACTGGTGGCACTTCGGGTGGGAAGCTTATCAGGAGATAGTTTGCTTAATGCTGATCCCTGTCTGTCTTTTAATTCAACACAGACATTTTGTTAGCAAAAATCCATCGCAGCAAAAATTCTTGATTATTTTAGCCAAAATCTTTTTTGGACGGTGCGGAGCGCGATACCTTTTATAATCCTTTTCATTTTTACAACCACTCATTTGCATGCGCAATCGATTGTGGCTGACGATGTGCAGCTCGACAGCAGCAACCTGTCTGTAACACTTCCTGCCATTGTGATGCAGGACATCGCAACTCCCGTAACTTTCAAAATTACAGATCCCGCAATTCGTTCGATAGTGCACGGCAACGTTCCCATCATTATTGATGGAGAAGCAAAGACAGTAAATTTTCACTATGGTGAGGCTACTGCTGAGGTTATTTTTAAAGCTAACCGAACGTTTACCATTGAAGCAGGCAATTACATTTATCGGCGCTACGTAACCCCTGTTCCGCTATGGCTTTCGGTGCTGCCGCCGCTCCTTGCTATTATTATGGCCCTGTTTTTCAAAGAAGTCTACACGGCTCTGTTCATTGGCGTGTTGGTGGGGGCTTTTATTATTTTTTATTACCAGGGGCAGTATTTTTTTGAAGCTTTATTTAATGGATTTTTTGCTGTACTCGACACCTATGTGCTCGATTCGTTGCTCGATAAAAGCCATCTTTCCATCATTATCTTTTCGATGATGATAGGCGGCATGGTGGGGATTATTACAAAAAACGGCGGGATGAAAGGCGTTGTCAATTTTCTATCGCGTTATGCCAACAATGCGCGTTCGGGGCAACTGGTGACGTGGCTGCTGGGGATAATGATATTTTTTGATGATTATGCTAACACCCTTGTAGTGGGCAACACGATGCGTCCGATCACGGATAAGCTAAAAGTTTCGCGTGAAAAGCTGGCCTATATCGTCGACAGCACAGCGGCACCGGTTGCTTCGATAGCCTTTGTTACCACATGGATTGGCGCCGAACTTAGCTACATCCAGAATGGGATAAAAACCCTGGGACTCGACGAAACGCCTTACGATGTTTTTCTCAACTCTTTGCAGTATTCGTTTTATCCTGTCCTGACTTTGATTTTTGTAGTGATTCTCATAATGCGACGACGCGATTTCGGTCCCATGCACGCCATCGAGGTAGCTGCGCGTAGCGGAAAAGTCGCGCCAAAGGCAACCCATCCCAATCTGGATTTTGGACGCGAGACCGAACCTGACGAAAACGTTAAAGCGCGGGGGTACAACGCCATCGTGCCTGTGCTGGTGGTGATATTCGGAACCATCACCGGCCTTATTATTACAGGTTTGCAGCAGGTGGGATGGGATGCTTCGGCGGGGTTCGGCACCAATCTCTCGCATGTGATTGGCAGCTCCGATTCTTTCAGCGCATTGTTGTGGTCGTCGTTGGGGGGCGTGGTAACCGCTTTGATACTTACCGTGGGTCAGCGCATCTTGCCGTTGCGCAGCAGCATCGATGCTTTGGTTGACGGATTTAAAAGTATGCTTACGGCAGTACTTATTTTGGTGTTGGCCTGGTCGATAGCACTGATTACTGAGCAGTTGCATACGGCAGAGTTTATTTCGGGAAGCCTTATCCGGCTCGACGTTTCACCTTATCTGTTGCCGGCGCTTACCTTTTTATTGGCCGCAGCCATTGCTTTTTCTACGGGCTCTTCGTGGGGAACGATGGCCATTTTGTACCCGCTTATCCTGCCGGCTACCTGGTACATTGGCATCGAAGCGGGGTTGGAGTACAACACAGCTATGTCGATTTTTCACAATGTAGTTTCGGCTGTTCTTGCCGGCTCGGTGATGGGCGATCATTGTTCGCCGATTTCCGACACCACTATTCTCAGTTCGCTGGCCAGCTCCTGCGACCACATCAGCCATGTGCGAACGCAAATGCCCTATGCCCTCACAGTGGGCGCAGTAGCCATTGTGCTCGGAACTATTCCTGCAGCTTTTGGAGTGTCGGTGCTGATATTATTTCCGGTAAATATTGCGGTACTTGTATTGATTACTCAATTCTTTGGCAAGCAGGTGCCTAAGGCATTTCTTGTTAAATCCTGAGTAGGCAGGGCGCATGGCGCGTGGCCCAAAGAGTATGGTGAAGGGTGTGCATTGTTGCCGGATTCGCAGCCACAGGATGCTGACTGAAGCCTGCTGACTGAAGCCTGCCGACTGAAGACTATTTTAATTAAAGACGTACAGCACTTCCTCAACGTAGCGCGTGTTGTATTGCACCATGGGGTAGGTGGCAGGCCCTTCGACCGCGGAACCGTCGAGCAGCAAATAGCGGGAACCTGTGCAGGTGTCGACTGCGAAGAGTGCCGATTCGTCGACGATGAGGCGTGTGCACTTGAATACCGGCTCAAAAACACAACAACTGTCGGGCTTGTAGGTGGGCGTGCGCTCAAAGGCTTTGAAATCCTCGAGCGTTGCGCGATAAATAATGATGCCACGACTGGGCTCAAGTGCGGTGACGTAAGCGTAGCCACCAATGTTGTTGAGCGGCAGGTATTGGGTTGAGTTGGGATAGATTTGAAAATTAACATAGCCGATATCGATAGGCGGATCATCGTTGCTGTCGCAGGAGATAAAGAAGAGGGAGGAAAAGATTGAAAATAAAGCGACAAAAAAAATCGTTCTGGAAGTCATAGCTATGTTGGATGAGTGTAGGGCTACTAACGCGACGATTTATCAGATATTTTGTAGGAAATGGCAAGAGCCTGTGGTGGAAGGCATACATTTGCAAAAATGAAATTTTTAGTGAGAAACACACCTTATTATATAGTGCTGTCGATTGTGGTGATACTGCATGTGGCTGGCTACGCTCAAAAGTCGCCGGCGTACGTTTTTGATGTAATCACCAGCGAAAACACTTTTCAACAAAAAGGCTTGTCAGCCAACAGCGTCAATAGCATTATCCAGGACAGTTACGGCTATTTTTGGTTTGGCACCTGGGACGGGCTCAACAAATTCGACGGGTACAATTTCACCATTTACACCCGCGCCGAAGGATTGAGCAACGAAACTGTTCACGCGGTGATCGAAGCCGATGATGGCAACATCTGGGTGGGAACCGATGACGGCCTGAATTGTCTGGAGCGGGCTACCGGAAAGATCATCACCTATCTTTGTTGTGATGAGGACAGCACCACACTTTCTGATAATAAAGTAAATCATCTTTTCCAGGACATCCCCGGGCGCATACTCATTTGCACCGACCGCGGATTGTGCAGCATCGATCTGCAAACTCATGCCATACAGCGTTACAAAACCGGAAGGCGCAGTCGTTACAACAGTGTCAACTGTATTATGCGCAGCACCGACAGCACCTATTGGCTCGGTACCAACTTTGGGTTGGTAGAATATGATTTGGAGAAAAATCAGAGCATGCGCCATCTCCACCGACCCGAAGATCCCCATAGTTTGAGCGATAACAATGTTCGCGACATCCTTGAAGACAGTCAGAGTCGTCTTTGGATTGCTACCGAAAACGGCCTCAGCCTGATGAATCGCACCGACAATACTTTTAGGATTATTCGTAATAATCCCATCGACGAAACAACTTTGAGTCATAATTTTATCGAAACTCTTTTCGAGGATACCGAAGGGCAGTTGTGGATAGGAACCGATGGTGGCGGGCTGAATGTTATGGATCTGCAGGATTATTCCATCAGCCGCCTAAAGGTCGACAACCACAGGGCCGGCAGCCTTAGCAACAACCGTATTTACTGTATCACCAGCGACCGCATTGGCAACATCTGGATTGGAACTTTTAAAGGTGTGAATGGCATCGACCGCTACAGACCCAAATTTAATCTTTATCCGGCACAGCCCAACGGCCCGGGGGCTTTGGATGACAATTTTGTGTGGTGTTTTCTCGAATATGCTCCTGGCATCATCTGGATTGGTACCGACCGCGGTATCAGCGTTTTTAATGCCGGGAGTAAGGAGTTGAGCAGACTTTCCGGATATTTTGCCGGCGACAATCAGCTTTCGAGCCTGCGTGTGCGCTCACTGTTCAAGGATAGCTTTGGCAACGTTTGGATTGGCACACGCGATGCCGGGCTTAACAAGCTCGAAACAAAAACCGGCCGCATCCACCACTTCAGTCCGTCGATGCAATACTACAACAACATAAGCGATGGATATGTGCTCGACATGCTGCAGGACAGCGACGGCATGATTTGGGTAGGAACCAACAATGGCTTGAACATCATTGATCCGGTAACCCATTCAATAAAAATTTACCGGCACGATCCCCAAAAGTCAGGATCGATATCCAATAATACCATCTATAAAATTCATAAGGATCGACAGGGGATTATCTGGCTGGCGACTCTCGACGGCTTGAATCGGTACTATCCGCAAGGTGATACTTTCTCTGTATTCCGGAACAATATGCCCCGTAAAGAGCTGGCTACCGACCGGCTTTTTAGCATTCACGAAGACAGCCTGGGAAATTTCTGGCTGGGAACGCGTGGGGGTGGTTTAGAATATTTCGATAGAAGCAACAATAGTTTTTCCAGCTACACCCGCGACGATGGCTTGCCAAATAACATGGTGTATGGGGTGCTGCAGGATGGCGAAAATAACTTGTGGATGAGCACCAACTGGGGCATCTCTAAATTTGATATCAGCTCGCAGACGTTCATCAATTTTGATGTTACTGACGGCCTGCAAAGCAACGAGTTTAATGCCGAGGCCTATCTGAAATCCTCTTCCGGAGAGATGTACTTTGGAGGTATGAAAGGATTTAACGTTTTTGATCCTGCCGCCATTCAGCTCAACCCATTGATGAGCAACCTGATGATCACTTCTTTTAAGATTTTTAACCAGCCGCAGGCAGGGCAGCTACTCGATGGCGATACCATTGTACTCACCCATCAGCAAAACTTTTTATCTTTTGAGTTTTCTACTTTTGATTATTTCAATCCGCACAAGAGCAAATATGCCTACCGGCTCGACGATTACAACAACGACTGGGTGTATGTGGATGGTGGTCGCCACTATGCCGACTATGCCAACGTGATGCCGGGCACCTACAACTTCAGAGTGACGGGGGCGGGAAGCAACGGCAGGTGGAACAGCCACGGCATAAATCTTACCATCATCATCAGGCCACCATGGTTTGCTACCTGGTGGTTCCGCACCGCTGCAGTGCTGCTGTTTCTTTTTATTATCTGGGTGGTCATTTTTTCCAGTGTGCGACATATCCGCAAAAAGCATTTGCTCGAAACGCGGATGCTTATTGTAGAGAAACAATTGTTGGAGATACAGCAGAAAGCCCTGCGCTTGCAGATGAATCCACATTTTATTTTCAATTCGCTGAACAGCATCCAGAGTTTTATTTTGACCCGCGACGTGGATATGGCTATCAATTATCTAAGCCGGTTTTCGCAACTCATGCGGCTCATCCTGGCCAACTCCCGCCAATCGATGATAGCTTTGGCCGACGAAATAAAAGCCATTACACTCTATCTCGAAATCGAGAAACTCCGTTTCGACAATCGTTTTGATTATGATATCCGGCTTGATCCCGAGATCGACGAAGAGTTTACAGGCATTCCGCCTATGATTCTGCAACCTTTTGTCGAAAATGCTATAATCCACGGGCTGATGCACAAAACAACGATGGGAAGCATCAGCATTGTTTTTATTAAAAAAGGAAATAATTTATTTTGCACCATCACCGACAATGGCGTGGGGCGCGAGCGAGCCATGGAAATTAAAAATGAGTCCGGACTTGGAACCAAATCCCGCGGAATGATCATCACCAACGAAAGGCTCGAATTGTTGAGCCAGAATGTGGATGAAAAATTCAGCGTGCAGATTGTCGATCTAAAAGATGCAGAAGGGCAGGCTGCCGGCACGCGTGTGGAGCTTACAATTCCCATTCAGGAAGTTTAGCGGTACACACACTAAATTCGCAGCCTCCATTTTACAAAAGGTTACCACATCATCTTACAGATTGAGAAAATGCACCGGTTTCTATTGAGAATGCACGGTTTTGCGTACATTTGTTATTTATAACAGTTAAAAATTAAGGAGTTAAATCGAAAAACCGGCAGTCTTTGCAAGAAAAGATAGATATTTGGCGGTTTATATTTTAGCAAAACAACGTGGTAAAAGCAGTAATCATCGATGACGAGAAGAAGTCGCGTCAGGCGCTCATCAGCCTGCTGGAACGCTATTGCCACAGTGTGATCATTCTGGGCGAAGCCGAAGGAGTGCGTTCCGGCGTCGATCTGATAAAAAGCACCGAGCCCGATGTAATCTTTCTCGACATACAGATGCAGGACGGCAGTGGCTTCAGATTACTACAATATTTTGATGAAATAAACTTTGAGATTGTGTTTACCACAGCCTTCGATCAATACGCTATCAAGGCGATCAAGTTCAGTGCACTCGACTACCTGCTTAAGCCCATTGTGCCGCAGGAGCTGATGGATGCTGTGCGCAAGGTGGAAGATATCAAGATAGCCCGGCAACAGAACATCAGTAAAAACATTGACGTTCTGCTCGAAAACATTCAAAATCCGGCAGAGTCGCGTAAGATTATTCTCAGCACCGCCGAAAAAATCCATGTGGTGGATGTAGATGATATAATAAGGTGTGAATCGGATAATTACTACACCAATTTTTTCTTTAAGGATGGTACCAAGCTTTTGATCAGTAAGACATTGAAAGAAAATGAATATCTCTTGCGCGGTCATCAGTTTATCCGCTCGCACAAGTCGCATCTTATCAATACAAAATACATCAAAGGCTTTTTGAAAGGCGATGGTGGTTTCATTCTGATGAGCGACAAGAGCAAAGTGCCGGTATCGCGCCGCCGCAAGGAGTTGATTATGGAAACTTTAAATAATTTGTAAGGAATATAGGTTTAGGATTAGAAAATATTGAAAAACAGAAAGATACGTGGGTAGGTAAGCCTGATGGGAGCTCCGGAGGAGGTGAGCCGGCAACTGATTGTTAAAAACCATTAACTTATTTCAGAGCACCAGTTCCCGAGGCACTTCTACTTTTACGTATTTTCAGCATCGAGAAAATTCATTGCAAACACATGAGTGACTTATTATTTTTTCTATTAATAATCGGTTGGCTAGCTTTCAGCTTTTACCAGCAAGGCGTCAAGAAAAAGCGCCAGCAGGAGGCAATGGAAGCTGCACGCAAGCGTCAGTTGGCTGAAGAGCAGGAAGCTGCTTCCGCGCCGGATGTGGTGTACGAGCCTTCGACGCAGGAGCAGCAGCCCGATCGACGCCGCGACTTTGTAGAAGAACTCGAGCGCATGCTCACCGGCGAGGCACAAAGTCTTGAAGAAATACCGGAACAAGAAGCACAATCGCTCGAAACTATTCCTGAACCGGCACAGATGATCGAGTTTGCAGATGATGATGAAATCAACATTTATCAGAAATATTATGACACTAGAATAGCACCCGTAACGGCGAAGCAGGAAACGTCCGAAAAACTGGAAGATAAACGGCGTGAGTTGCAGGAGGATATGGAGAAGGAGGTACAATTGGCTGAGGTAGCAAAAGAGCCTGTTTTCGACACTTCGAACTTCGATTTGCGCAAGGCAGTTATCTATTCGGAGATACTAAATCGTCGTTATCGTTAATTAGTGTTAGTTTAAATAAGAGGGGGAAACAAAAAGGTTTTGGAGAATCCGTTTTTTTATTACTAATTTTACCGCCCTTTAGCAAAGCAAAAATAAACATAAAATTATTTAGTATGTTAAAAAATCTACTTTTAACTATTGGTATTCTGCTCACGTCCAGCCTGTATCTGTTTTCACAGTCGGGCGCACTGCAAGGAAAAATCCTTGATGCCGATACTAAAGACCCCATTCCGTTTGCCAACGTGGCGTTGTTTTCGGGGGGTGATCTGATAACGGGGGCTACCTCCGATTTTGATGGTAAGTATGTAATAAAACCTTTGGCACCAGGTAATTACAACGTGCGGGCATCGTTTATTGGTTATCAAACCAAGGAAATTGCCAACGTTATTGTAAAAGGTGACCAGATCGTTTTTGAGAATATTTCATTGTCGAGTACTACCGAGATGCTTCAGACTGTGGAAGTGGTGGAATACAAAGTTCCACTAATTTCCAAAGACCAGACTACCTCAGGTGCCACGGTTACCAGTGAAGAAATTCAAAAGATGCCCAACCGCTCCACTACTTCTATCGCAACAACGGTGGGAGGGGTTTACTCTGATGCCGACGGTGGTAACATCAGTATCCGCGGACAGCGCTCGAGCGGTACGGTTTACTACATCGACGGCATGCGCGTTTTAGGTTCGCTCGCCATTCCCGAGTCAGCCATCGAGCAGGTCTCAGTAATTCTTGGTGGTGTGCCCGCCAAATTTGGCGATGCTACCGGGGGTATCATCAGCGCTACCACCAAAGGGCCTTCGCGGCAATTTGGCGCCGGCGTCGAGTTGCAGACATCTGAATTCCTGGATGCCTTCGGTTACAACCGTGTGGGATTGAACATACAGGGGCCACTGATTTCAAGAACCGAAGAAAGTGGCAGCAAGACCTCCCTGGTCGGTTACTTCCTGGCTGGCGAATTTATTCACCGTGCAGACGGACGTCCCTCGGCTAAAGGAACACTTGATAGGGCTACCGGCGAATATCTGAACTCCTTAAAAGAGAATCCACAGCGCGTTACCGGTACAGGATACGGCTTATTCAACAATACACTTTTTATGCGCAAGAGCGATACCGAAACGGTAAAACAATCGCAAAATACGGCACGCACCGAAATAAACCTTTCCGGAAAAATTGACCTGCGCACCTCGCCTACCATCAACCTTACCATCGGTGGGTCGTTCAACCTGCAGGACTATCGCGCCTTTAGCTATACCAATAGCCTTCTAAACTACGAAAATAATGCGCACGTTAAAAATAACACATGGCGTGTTTTCGGTCGTTTTACACAGCGTTTCCCGGTAGATAAAGAAAGTAGTTCACTCATTAAGAACGTTTACTATAGTATCCAGGCCGACTATTCAAGATTTCATCAGGTGGTAGAAGATGAAACCCACGGTGATAATCTTTTCAACTATGGTTATCTGGGCAAATTTGATACATACAAACGTCGTTCGTACGAGCGTGGCAACGACACCATCAATGGCAACATATATCATAATGTGTTGGTGCAAAACAGCTGGCAGGATACTGCCTTCACTTTTCAGCCCTACGACATCAACCCGGTTTCAGCTCGCTACACCGAGCTATATTATGAGCGTTATCCTGAGGCAGGCGACTGGCGCAACAATCCCCAGGGTGGCTACTGGCTCAACTACAACCAGGTGCAGCTTTACGGAGGCTTGCTCAACGGGCAATCTCCTGGTAGCGTCTACACCACGTGGTCCAACTTAGGCTCACGGTACAACGGTTATCAGGTTGACGACGATTCGCAGATAGGTATTTCTGCCAATGCCAGTGCCGACATCGGCAACCATGCCATCGAGTTTGGTCTGCAATATGAGCAACGAAAAGAGAGCGCTTACGGCTATGGCCCTGTAGGTTTGTGGTCGCTGATGCGCCTGATCACCAATGCCCATATCAATGAGCTTGACAAGAGCAATCCGCAGTTGGTTACAATTGATGGAGTATTTCAGGATACAATCAACTATAACCGTCTGTACAGTTTTACCGACCAGCGCGTCTTCGATGCCAACCTGCGTAAAAAATTGGGTATCGACATTCAGGGCATCGACTGGATCGACATCGATTCTTACGATCCGCGTACCCAGACGATCAGCTACATCGACGAAAATGGCGTAATACATAAAAACACTCCTGTAAATGGTGGACTTTCCATAGATATGTTTAGCCCTGATGAGCTACTCAACGACGGTGTTAACTACGTTTACTATCATGGTTACGATCCTTACGGAAATAAGCACAGCAACCGTCCGGCTTTCGACGACTTCTTTAATGCACAGGACGAAATTATGATGCCCAATAATCAGGTGAAAAAATTTAACACCCGCGACATCGGTGCTTTTGAGCCCATTTACATGGCCGGATACATCCAGGATAAATTTGCTTTCGACGACCTGATCTTTAACATTGGTTTGCGTGTCGACCGTTTCGATGCCAACCAACATGTGTTGAAAGACCCCTACTTGTTTTATTCAGCATACACCGTAGACGAAAAGAACAGGACTTTTGACAACCGGCAGCACCCTTCCAATATTCCGGGCGAGGCTGTAATTTATGTGGATAACAAAGACAATCCTGCAGGTGTAACTGGTTACCGTGTGGATGATGTCTGGTATAATTCTTCGGGTGCCATCATTCAAAACCCCGATATCCTTGATGTTGGTAATGGTATCACTCCATACGTTAAAAATCCGAATCAAAAAACCATGACCAGTGATGTGTTTGAAGACTATACCCCGCAGGTGAGTGTGATGCCACGAATTTCGTTCTCATTCCCGATTTCCGATGAGGCGTTGTTCTTTGCTCACTACGATATTCTTACCATGCGTCCTACCGCTGCATTGCGTATGGACCCAACCCAATATTTCTTTATCGACCGTCAGGGAGCTATCAACAACCCAAACCTGAAGCCTGAAAAAACTATCGACTATGAGTTGGGATTTCAGCAGAAGCTCAGTAACACTTCTTCAATCAAGATAGCCACTTTCTATCGTGAGGTGCGCGACCAGATACAATATTACCGTTTTACGGGCGCCTACACCGGAGGTTCTAACCTTTACGACTCCTATGCTAACCTCGACTTCAGTACTGTAAAAGGTTTGACAGTAGAATATGACCTGCGCCGGACCAACAACATCCGGGCACGTATTAGCTACACGCTGCAATTTGCCGAAGGTACTGGATCGAGCCCCAGCACAGCCGCTGCTCTGGTTAGTGCCGGACTGCCTAACCTGCGTCAGTTATTCCCACTCGACCAGGACCGCCGTCACTCTTTCAACGTCGTGCTCGATTATCGTTTTGGCGAAGGCAAAGCTTACAGTGGTCCCACTTCTACCCGCAACATAAAAGGTACTGATCAGGTAAAAACCAGCCAGTGGCTTAAAAATACCGGTCTTAATATCACCCTGAGTGGTGGATCAGGAACTCCCTACACCCGTGCCGAAAACATTATTGGCGTTTATGGTGGTGGTGGTGGTTACGTTTTGGATGGTACCATCAACGGATCGCGACTGCCGTGGCAGTTTAGGATCGATGGCCGTCTGGATCGCGACATCAGCATAAATAAAGACCCTAAATCCAACACTTACCTCAACGTCTATTTGCAGGTGCTTAACATTTTGAACACCAAAAACATCATCTCGGTTTATCCCGCTACCGGGAGTCCTGATGATGATGGTTACCTGACAGCTCCCGAATGGCAGAGCAACATCAACTCTTCTATCGATCCCGCTGCTTATCGCGATCTTTATGCATTGCGCATGAACACACCCTTCAACTTTAGTACACCGCGTCAGATCAGGCTGGGTGTGATCTTCAATTTTTAATACCGCTATTTTTAAGATTAATCAGGAAAAATAAAAATATCATACAGATGAGATACATATTACAAACGCTGCTGATTTTCTCGGTAATCCTAATGACAGCCCCCGAAAGCTTTGCCGAAAAACAACCCAATGCAGAAAAAAATACACTTAAAGCGAGTGCTGCCGGTTGTTCGGCTGGTGGTGGCTTTGCTTTCCTTGATGTAAATAATGTCCGTGCCCGTATCAATACAGGTGGCGACATGTGGTGGAACTTCGACCGTGCTCAATATTTTGTTCCTGCCAACACCCAACAAACATCGATGTTTTCGGCATCGCTGTGGATTGGTGGTGTCGACGTCAACGGTCAGCTTAAGTTGGCTGCCCAGCGTTACCGTCAGGTAGGGATCGACTACTGGCCTGGTCCTCTTTCACGTATCGATGCTTCGATAGAAGCAGAAACCTGCGCTGAATACGACAAGCTTTTCGAAATGACACGTGCAGAGGTAGATGAATTTATAGCTTGGTCTAACAGCCTCGATCCAGCTGAAGAGTACCCGGATTATGTTATCCCCGAAAGCATCCTCAACTGGCCGGCTCACGGTGACGAGAGTCTTGGGCAAAGCTATTACATGGCGCCTTTTTTTGATGCCAACCAGGATGGTGAATACGATCCCCGCCAGGGCGACTATCCCTACTACGACATCGACAACAGCTTGTGCAAAACACAAACCCCAACCAAAGATGCCGAATATTACTATCCCAATACCCCGAATAACTGGCAATACGGAATTATGGTCGACCAGGTGATTAAGGGTGACCAAACACTGTGGTGGGTTTTTAATGATAAAGGAAACATTCACACCGAAACTACCGGAGCTCCTATAGGTTTGGAAATTCGTGCGCAGGCTTTTGCCTTTGCCACCAACGATGAGGTGAACAACATGACCTTTTACAGTTACGAAATTATCAACCGCTCCACCTTCAAACTCACCAACACCTACTTTTCGCAATGGGTAGATACCGACCTGGGCTACGCCTGGGACGACTATGTTGGCTGCGATGTGGCTCGTGGTTTGGGCTATTCTTATAATGGTTTCCCAATAGATGGTTCGGGTGAGGTAGAAGCCTATGGCGACCAGCCCCCTGCTATCGGTGTTGACTTTTTCCAGGGTCCCTATATGGATCCCGATGGTATTGATAACCCCAAATACCAATTTGTGGTCAATGGCGCCGGTGACACTATTGATAGAATTCAAATTTGCGACGTGAGCATCAACGGTGTAAACTTTGGCGACGGCATCATTGATAACGAACGTTTTGGGATGCGTCGTTTTGTTTATCATAACAATACTTCTGCCAACCCCCACACTACCGACCCCCATACAGCTCCTGAATATTACAACTACCTGCGTGGTATTTGGAAAGACAATACCAAGATGCTTTACGGTGGAACTGCACACGTAAACGACCCGAAAGCTGTAGGTCCTGAATGCGACTTCATGTTTCCCGGCGATACCGACCCCTGCAACTGGGGAACAGGTGGTGCACCACCAAACGACGGATTTAACCAGAACGGAAAATACTGGACGGAAGAAACCGAAAAAAACCAGCCCGGTGACCGTCGTTTTATGCAGTCAGCCGGACCTTTCGATCTGCAAGCTGGTGCTGTAAACTATATTACTGTGGGTATTCCCTGGGCACGTGCTACCTCAGGTGGTGCCTGGGCATCTGTATTGTTGCTTCGCGTTGTCGACGACAAAGCACAGGCATTGTTCGATAACTGTTTTAAAGTGCTCGACGGCCCCAGTGCTCCTGATTTGAGCTTCCTTGAACTCGACCATAAATTGATTGTTACCATCAGCAACCGCAAAGGCTCTAATAACTACCTGGAAGAATATTCGGAGATAGATCCTAATATTCAGTTGCTTGAAGATACTACCGGTGTTCGCACACAAGCGCAGGAAGATTCGCTGAAAACCTATCGCTTCGAAGGATATCAGATTTATCAGCTACGCCGTCCCGACGTTAGTGTTGAAAGCCTTAAAGATCCTGACCTTGTTCGTCTGGTTGCTCAGTTTGACGTTAAGAACGGCATTACCAAGCTTGTCAACTATCAGCTCGACCGTAGCATTGGAGCTGCTGTGCCCGTTGTTGAAGTAGAAGGTGGTGATGAGGGCATCAGCCACACCTTTGAAATTACCCGCGACGTGTTTTCTGAAAAGGATGCAACGATGGTGAATCACAAGCAGTACTATTTTATGGCATTGTCATACGCACACAACGAATATTCTCCTTATTCGCAGGATCCCGGTATCGAAAACGGGCTTTACGGTCAAAAGAAACCCTACTTGTCCGGGCGTAAAAACATTAAGGTTTATACGGCTATTCCACACAAGCCTATGGATGGAAAGGTGTTGAACTCTGATTATGGCGACCGTTTTGAGATATCACGTCTGCAAGGCCATGGAAACGGTGGATTTGCATTGGAACTCAAACAAAGCGTGGTAGATAATATTATGTCGAAACCTCCCATCACTTACACATGGGATCCGGTACGTAATAAGTATTATACAAAAGATACCATTGGCAGCGAAAACTACCCGATGGCCTATCAGATTGATTATAAAATTAACAAAGGGCCACTAAATATTAAGGTAGTCAACCCGTTGGATGTAAAAGCTGGTGAATTCACTTTCCGTTTTGTAGATGTAAAGCATCCTTCAACAACCAATGCACAGGGTGAAGTTGTCGTCACCGATTCACTCACCATTTTGCGTTCGCACTGGATACTTACCGACGAACATGGCAATAGCTGGCATTCTGATACCAGTATTGATGTGCGCAACGAACAGGTAATTCCTGAGCTTGGTCTTTCTGTTAATATTATGCAGATTGCCGCTCCAGGCACTCCAAACTCAGTAAATAACGGCTTGATAAGTTCCTCTATATCGTTTACTGATAGCTCGAAACGTTGGCTTACAGGCGTCCGTGACTTGGACGTGCCAGACAGTCCTTTCAACTGGATTCGTTCGGGTACTTACGGAGACAAAGACTTAACAAATAAGAAATACTTCGATTGGAAGATGTGGCTTGATCCTCCTCAGCCCTGGGACCCGGGACAGAACTACGAGAAGATTATTGGCGGCACCTGGTCACCTTATGCGCTTACGGCTGATAAAATTGAAATAAAAATTGGCCCTGCTTATAACGATCTTTCACGCGACAAGGCCAAGCTATCTACACTGTCAAGCGTGGATGTGGTAATCACCTCCGATAAATCGAAATGGACACGTTGTCCGGTAATCGAAACCTGTCCTGACCCTAACCTGGCACAAGGCCGCGGTGTTCAGCTCATGTTACGTGAGTCGCCGTCGATAGATAAAGATGGCAACTTTGCTGCGAGCATGAACCTGCCCGACAGCGACAAACCTGAAGATCCTAACTATATTTCTGCCAAAGGAATGGGTTGGTTCCCCGGTTACGCCATCAATCTTGAAACCGGAGAACGTCTTAATGTGATATACGGAGAAAATTCCTGGCTCAGTGGCGACAATGGCCGCGACATGAAATGGAATCCTTCAAAAAGGTTAACAGATAAAAATGGTATCCCCGTATCTGGCGGGATGCATTATCTCTACATCATGAATCCTACACGTATTAATTACGTAGGCAACATCTTTAACACCCCTGCTTACGATGCTGGCCGTTATTATCGCGACTCGCTTGTAGGCGTGGGCATAGCCAATGGCGGCTTACCCGAAAACGTGCGTCTTTCCGGAGTTTACGCCAGTACACTGTGGGTTAATATCCCGTTAATGGCCGATTCGATATGGTTGCCCGAAGGCAATGATGCGCATGTAAAGATCAGAATTGCAAAACCGTACCGCCGTTACTTCTCCGAGCAGACTCTACATCCTGATAATCCTACTGAGGAAAACAACTTCAATCCTATGTTCAAGTTCAACACGGATGCCTTCGAGCCTGTTGCATATTCGCCTAAAACCAATAATCAGGATTTGGATATGATTTCGGTTGTTCCTAATCCCTACTATGCTTATGCTGATGGTCCGGGATACGAGCGCAACCAGCTCGATACTCGTGTGAAGATTACCAATCTTCCTTCGCGTTGTACAGTTACCATTTACAACATTAGCGGTTCGCTTATCCGTCAGTACAATGTGGATAAGTCGGTAATTAGCAATCCCTCCACATCGACCAGTGGAGTGGATACCGACGCAAAAACTTCCATCGACTGGGATTTGAAAAACTTTGCCGGCATTCCTGTTGCCAGCGGAATTTATCTGATCCATGTGAAAGAAACCGGTGGCCGTCATGGTGAACGGGTGGTAAAATGGTTTGGTGCTATGCGACCCATCGACCTCAATACTTTCTAAACGATACTGTTAGCAATTTGTAAGAACGAATAAAATTTCAAAGTATGAAAAATATTTATAGATACATCTTCACAGTCTTTGTAGGTGCAATGCTGATAATGCCTACTGCAGGCACATTTGCCGGTAATAAAGACCGTTCGGGGCAGTCCGGCGCTTCGGAGTTGCTTATCAACCCATGGGCAGGTAGCTCGGGATGGGGTGGCGCCAACGTGGCTTGTTCCCGCGGACTGGAAGCCTTGTTTACCAACGTGGCCGGTACTGCTTTTACCAACCGTACCGAACTGATTTTCGTCCATACCGACTATCTGAAAGGTGCTGATGTGAACCTGATGACCTTTGGTATCTCTCAGCGAGTAGGCGAATCCGGTGCGATCACTATTGCCATCATGTCGATGGGTTTTGGCGACATCTCGCGAACCACCATCGCTAATCCCGATCCGACGGATGCCTCCATTGGTACCTACAGCCCGAGTCTGCTGAATATCAATATCGCTTATGCCAAAGCGTTTTCTAACAGTATTTATGGCGGTTTCAATATCAAGATCATTTCCGAATCGATTGCCGATATGAGTGCCCAGGGCGTTGCCATCGATGCAGGTATCCAATACGTTACCGGTGAGAAGGAGAATATCAAATTCGGCATCTCGTTGAAAAACGTTGGGCCTACCATGAAATTCTCGGGTGACGGACTAACATTCCGCGGTTTTTACACGCCATTCTCAACCACTTCTCCTACTTTCCAGCAGCGTATTTCTGATTTTGAGCTGCCGGCTCAGTTGATGATAGGTGGAGCTTATGATTTTTTATTTGGCGAAAGCCGCTTTAGCCTTGCCGCAGCATTTGTTTCCAACTCCTTCACCAAAGACCAGATAACGCTGGGTGGCGAATTTTCGTTGAGAAACTATCTTGTTCTGCGTGCAGGCTATACCTACGAAGATGGCATAACTAATAAACCCGATCGCACTTCTGTATTTACTGGCCCCAGCGCCGGTATTTCTGTTCAGATACCACTCAACAAGAAAAAGGGAACCATCTTCGCTGTAGATTATTCTTATCGCGACACCGATCCTTTCAATGGCGTTCATAGCATTGGAGCACGCGTCAGCTTGTAATAAAAGTTCTTGCTGAGCGGAAAAGTTTTATATTTGCACCCACATTTTAAGGCCCTTTTTTCGGAAAGGGTCTTTTTTATATTTTTAATCACCTACAAAACTGCAGTACAAATATGTCAGGGATAAAATATTATAGCGAGGAGGGACTCCAAAAACTCAAAGCTGATTTGCATCGTATGATTACCATCGACCGCCCGGACGCATCAAGACAAATAGGCGAAGCACGCGACAAGGGCGACCTTTCCGAAAATGCTGAATATGATGCTGCCAAAGAAGCACAGGGAATGCTTGAGATGAAAATATCCAAGCTCGAAGATACTCTTCGCAATGCTCGTATCATCGACGAATCGAAGCTCGATACCAGTAAAGTGTTGATACTTTCGAATGTTACCATCCGCAACCTTAAAAATAATGCAACGATGAAATACTGCATCGTGCCCGAAAGCGAATCCGACGTTAAAAATGGCAAATTGAGTGTCAACTCACCCATTGCTAAAGGTTTGCTTGGCAAACGTATTGGCGATATAGCTGAAATAAAAGTTCCTGCTGGGGTTATTAGTTTCGAAGTAGTAGAGCTTACGAGGTAGAAGCCATTGGGCCTAAAAAAGAATATTGCCAGGCGGTTGTAAAACGTTTGGCAATTTTTTTTTGATTTTGTTACCTTTGCTCGTCTTAATCATCATTAAAAAATTTATTATGAGCACAATTTTTACTAAAATTATCAACGGCGATATTCCGTCGTACAAGATTGTCGAAGACGAAAACTACTTCGCCTTTCTTGACATAAATCCGCTGGCCAAAGGCCATACGCTCGTCATCCCCAAAAAGGAAATTGACTATATTTTTAATATCGATGATGAATTGTTGGGTGGTATGATGGTGTTTGCCAAAAAAGTAGCTCGCGCTGTGGAGCAGGTGGTTCCTTGCAAGCGCATGGGAATTACCGTATTGGGGCTGGAAGTGTCCCATGCCCACATTCATCTGGTGCCTATCAACAGCATTTTTGATATCGATTTTAGTAAAGAAAAGCTAAAGTTGACGCCAGATGAATTTGAAAAACTTGCCGCCGACATTCGAATTCATTTGTAGTGGGAGTTTTGATTTATTGAATTTTGAAATTGGAATTTATTTGGGATTTGTTTTATTGGGATTTGAAATTTAGCCATTTATGCGAAAAAAATTTGATTTTTTGGTTGTAGGATCTGGCATTGCCGGATTGAGTTATGCCCTAAAGGTTGCACAACATGGGAAAGTATGCATCATCACCAAATCAGGAGCAGCCGACACTGCAACGCGCTACGCGCAGGGAGGGATTGCTGCGGTTACCTACACGCCCGACTCGTACGAAAAGCATATACAGGACACTCTGATAGCCGGCGATGGTTTGAACGACGAAAATATTGTTCGCATCACCATCACCGAAAGCAGCGAGCGCATCAAAGAACTGATAGAGTGGGGGACGCGTTTTGATAAAACCAATACCGGGCAGTTTGATTTGGGGCGCGAAGGTGGCCACAGCGAGAAACGTGTTTTGCATCACAAAGACAGCACCGGCCTGGAAATACAAAAGGTACTCCTGCAACAGGCACGCAGCAATCCAAACATCGAAATTTACGAGGATTATTTCACCATCGACATCATCACCCAGCACCACCTGGACGAGGAGGTAACCCGCCGCCGCAGCGACATCGCCTGTTTTGGCGCTTATGTTTTGGATGTTAAAAACAATGAGATTCATACGTTCCTGGCCAAAACTATCATGTTGGCTACCGGCGGAGCCGGCAATGCTTACGCCACCACTACCAATCCGCGTGTTTCTACCGGTGACGGCGTGGCTATGGTTTATCGTGCCAAGGGGATAATTGAAAATATGGAGTTTATTCAGTTTCACCCTACCGCCCTTTACAATCCAAAGGAGTCGCCTTCATTTTTGATAACGGAAGCCTTGCGTGGTTTTGGCGCTGTGCTTAAAAATGGTGCAGGCGAAGAGTTTATGAAGAAATATGATGCCCGTGGTTCGCTGGCTCCACGTGACATTGTGGCGCGTGCGATCGACAATGAGATGAAACTCTCGGGCGACGACTTTCTGTACCTCGACTCACGTCACCTCAACAAAAATGAGCTTATCAATCATTTCCCGACTATTTATGCCAAATGCCTGACCATCGGCATCGACATCTCCCGCGACCTGATTCCGGTGGTTCCGGCTGCACACTATACCTGTGGCGGCATCAAAACTGACGAATTCGGGCGCAGCTCCATCGACCGGCTTTACGCCAGTGGAGAATGCGCTTCTACTGGTTTGCACGGTGCCAACAGGCTGGCCTCAAACTCACTGCTCGAGTCGCTGGTATTTTCACATCGCGCAAGCGTGGATGCTGTCTCGCGTATCAACAGCATAGAATTTTGCGACGATATCCCCGACTGGAATGCAGAAGGTACGGTGCTCAACGAAGAGATGATTCTTATTACCCAAAGTCTGAAAGACTTGCAGGCAATCATGAGCAGCTATGTCGGCATAGTGCGCAGTAATCTGCGCCTCAAGCGTGCCTTCGACCGGCTGGAGATTATTTATCGCGAGACAGAAGATTTGTATGAAAAATCGGTTCTTACCGTAAAAATTTGTGAGCTGCGAAACCTGATTAATATAGCCTATCTGATTATAAAAATGGCCATGCAGCGCAAAGAGAGCCGTGGATTACATTATTCGCTCGACTATCCGCGTAAGCATCCCTTGGATGCGGGGTCAAACATAAATCGTCACGATGAATAGAGAAGAATTTACGCAGGCACTCCGCGACACCTCCACCTTGGGTGACTCAGCTTTGGGATTGGAGGATGTGTTGAAACATTTTCCGTATTGTCAGAGTTTGCAGATGCTTTACTTTTTGTGGCTGCTGCAGCGCAGCGACGTTCGGTACCACAATCGGTTGCGTATGGCAGCCGCTTATGTTGCCGACCGTGGCGTGCTCAAAGATCATGTGGAGCGACTTGAGCTGATGCATCAAAAACCGGCTGACGTTGTCGCACATGAGGATTCGACAGGAGAAGATGTGGGTAATCTGCAGCCAGAGCGCCCGCCGGAGTTGCAATCCCGAATGAAACAGGAAGCGTTTCAGGAAAATTCTGATGGGGAAAAAAGTAATAGAGAGATTCCGGCTGACACAGTGGCTGACAATACGGCTGAAAAATCTTCAACGATTCCTCCGGGAAAACAGCAGAAGTCGAAAGCCGAGCTTATCGATAAGTTTATCAAAAATGCCCCCAGGCTGCGTACACGCAGCGATTTCTTCAATCCAAACGATTATGCGAAAGCCAGCGCCATCGACCGTGACGATATCATCAGCGAAACGCTGGCCTTGATTTACCTGAAACAAGGCAACGATGAGAAGGCTATTAAAATTTATGAGAAATTAATTTTGAAAGTTCCGGAGAAAAGTACTTACTTTGCAGCCCAAATTGAAAAAATTAAGAAAAACTCTAATCTAAATAATTGATATTATGGCTTTTTACAACTTTATGACGGTGCTTTTGCTGATTGTTGCCGTGTTGATCGTTTTGGTGGTGTTGGTACAAAATTCAAAAGGTGGCGGACTGGCCAGCAACTTTGCTGGCTCCAACCAGTACATGGGCGTGCGCAAAACTGCCGACTTTCTCGAAAAAGCTACCTGGACGCTGGCCATTGCAATGGTGGTGATTGTGCTGGGAACTTCCAAAATTATCCCTAAATACTCGAGGGCTGTCATTGAAACTCAATCGGAAATAAATGTGAACGCACTACCTGTGCCTACCACACCTTTCAATCCGGCTGCTACCGAGCAAGGTGAACAGCAGGAAAATGACTAGTTGCTCATTTACATAACACACATTTTTTAAAATGTCAGGTTGTCACCAAACAGTCTGACATTTTTTATTTCATCACAATTTTATCTTCTGTTTCTGATTGGAGCGGGTGTTATAATTTCGCTATGGAGGATGGAATCGTGTGAAATTTGTCCTGCTTTGTCAGATAACCTGACAAGATGAACAGGAAAGCCCGCAGAACACGACCAAAAATGCTTTGGCATAAAATCTGATTTAGGCCGGCATCATTTGAAAATTTACCAAAGAAATATTTCAATTAACATCACATTAAAAATACTTTGAAGATTATGGGAAAACTTAACATCAAACCATTAGCCGACAGAGTGCTCATTGAGCCCTCCTTAGCCGAAGAAAAAACAGCAGGCGGCCTGATCATTCCTGACACTGCCAAAGAAAAGCCACAGCGTGGTACCGTTCAAGCGGTAGGACCCGGAAAAAAAGATGAACCAATGACCGTGAAAGTAGGCGACGTAGTGCTGTATGGAAAATACGCCGGTACCGAAATCACAATCAATAACACCAACTACCTCATCATGCGCGAGTCGGATGTGGTGGCTATTGTGTAATCAAACGAAATTTCAAAATCATTAAATAATTATAAAACAAGAAGAAAATGGCAAAAGATATAATTTTTGATCTCAAAGCAAGAGATGGCCTGAAGAAAGGTGTTGACGCACTTTCTAATGCCGTAAAAGTTACCTTGGGACCCAAAGGCCGCAACGTGATCATCGACAAAAGCTATGGTGCTCCGAGCATTACCAAAGACGGTGTGACGGTGGCAAAAGAGATTGAACTGAAAGACCCCATCGAAAATATGGGCGCTCAGATGGTGAAAGAAGTAGCCAGCAAAACCAACGACATAGCCGGCGACGGAACTACTACAGCTACCGTGCTGGCACAATCAATCGTTACCACCGGACTGAAAAACGTGACCGCCGGCGCTAACCCGATGGATCTGAAACGCGGCATCGAAAAAGCTGTTGTGGCAGTTGTCGAACATCTGCGTAGCCAGTCAAGAGAAGTCGGCGACAGCCTACAAAAAATTGAGCAGGTAGCTGCCATTTCGGCTAACAACGACAACAACGTTGGTAAACTCATTGCTCAGGCTATGGATAAAGTGAAAAAAGATGGCGTAATTACCGTGGAAGAAGCCAAAGGAATCGAAACGTATGTGGAAGTTGTAGAAGGTATGCAGTTCGACCGCGGCTTTATCTCACCCTACTTTGTTACCGACACCGAGAAAATGGAAGCCGTTTACGAAACTCCTTACATCCTGATCCACGATAAGAAGATTTCTATCATGAAGGATCTGCTCCCTATTCTTGAAAAAGTGGCTCAAACCGGACGTCCGCTATTGATCATTGCCGAAGACGTAGAAACCGAAGCACTGGCTACGTTGGTAGTTAACCGGCTGCGTGGCGGATTGAAAGTGGTTGCTGTAAAAGCTCCCGGCTTTGGCGATCGCCGCAAAGAGATGCTCGAAGACATTGCTATCCTCACCGGTGGTACTGTAATCAGCGAAGAAAAAGGCTATAAACTCGAAGATGCTACCATCGAATATCTCGGCAATGCCGAAAAGATCACCGTTAATAAAGAGAATACCACCATTGTAAGTGGAAAAGGTGAAAAAGAAAATATCAATAGCCGTGTTGCACAAATCAAAAAACAAATAGAAACCACTACCAGCGATTACGACAAAGAGAAGCTGCAGGAGCGTTTGGCCAAACTGGCTGGTGGCGTAGCTGTGATTTACGTAGGTGCTGCCACTGAAGTGGAGATGAAAAGTAAGAAAGACCTTGTCGAAGATGCACTCAACGCAACACGCGCTGCCATCGAAGAAGGTATCATCCCCGGCGGAGGTGTAGCTTATCTGCGCGCCATCGATGCCCTCGACCATATAAAAACCGAAAACTTTGACGAAAAAACCGGTGTTGATATCCTGCGCCGCGCGCTGGAAGAACCACTGCGTCAGATCGTAGAAAATGCAGGCATGGAAGGTTCTGTGGTTGTTAACAAAGTAAAAGAAGGTAAAGATGACTATGGCTATAATGCCCGTACCGAGGTTTACGAAAATCTCCACGATTCAGGTGTAATCGATCCTACCAAAGTGGCTCGCGTTGCCCTCGAGAATGCTGCTTCTATTGCCGGTATGTTGCTCACCACCGAGTGTGTAATTGCCGACGTAAAAGAAGACAAACCCGACATGATGCCTGGCGGAATGCCTCCGGGCGGCGGTATGGGTGGCATGTATTAATAGTTTTGTCACCAAGACTCATAAAAAAAGCTCTCCAATCTGGAGGGCTTTTTTTATGTTTTAAAATGCCAGTCGCTGTGGCGAAATGATTATTGCGCTAAGCAAAAAAGGTTTTGTACGGCAATGCCTGTAAAAATAGCGATGATAAAGCTGATCATGGTTCCCAATAGGATGTACTCGGCGTCTTTTCGGTTTTCAGGATTTCGGATATCGCTAAAACGCAGGATGCTTTTGGCAGCAATCAGAAAGCCTATGCCCGTAAACTGGTGAATGAGTACAAAAGTGAGGATGAGGATGCGCTCGATCATACCGATCCAGCGGCCGGCATCTGCCAGTCCCTGGTTGTCTGTGATCTGTTCTTGCCACGGCGCTGTGATCTTGGCAATGAGAAAACCCGCCGGCCAGATGACAAACACATAACCCAACACTACGGCAAGCACATTTGTATTGGTAAAATACCCGGCCAGACTCTCCATAATATTCCAGTCAGGCATGGTGTACATGTACCAGGCAGCAGCAATTACGAGCAAATGGATTACCTGATCGGCCAGGAAATATTTCAGGGAGTTGTCGGTGTAGGATTTCCAAAGATCAGTTGCCAGGTGAGTTACCATCACAAAGGCCGGGATGAGGAACTCGTTGTAGCGACCCGATAATAGATAAACCATGATTCCGGCGATGGCCGCATGCAGATAAAGTGTGCCAGCACGCCAGTGAAGAGCTTGCCTGGCAACAACCCACGACTTGCGCTGCAGCATAAAATCAGCCACCAGATGTGCTATCAGGAGCCGCAGCAATAAAGCTATTTGAAGTTCATCCATACCGGTCGTCATGAGCAATAGTTTTTAGGTGTATTTCTTCTGTTTCCACATTTCTGGGCTAAAGCCCACTCTGTTTTTACACAGCATTATTAGTGTTCTGGCATTAAAAAGATCCATAAAAATAATCCTGCAGGAATGTAAAAGGTAATTATAACCCCACAGGGTTATAAATGCCAATTATAACCCCACAGGGTTATAACACATTCAGATTTTTTGCATGAGTTCGTCGTATCGGTTGAGTGCAAGTTCGAAAGCATAAAGGTTGGCAGATAATAATCTTTTGCCAATAGCAGGCTGTGAAATATCAAAGGCTTCCGCCATTTCCTGTTGTGTTTTTCCTTTCAAAAATTCGATAATTGCCATTGCCTGTTCGGCCGACCATTTGGTGACGATTGCGTCGAGCAGAGCACATTCCACATTGAGTTCTTTGTTAATCTCATCATTGGGCGTCCTGACGAAAAGCATGCGATTGTTTTGCATCATCCGGTCGAGCTGGAGGCCGGAGTTTCTGTACGCTTCGCCGTCACCTTCGCCTCCGGTTGCATCGGGCATCAATATAATGGAGCCAATGCCGATGGCAATGCGCGCATCGATGGTGTTGCTCAGAGTAGTTTTGATACTGCTGCGCAAAGCTGCCCGTATGATGATGGCTGCTTTAAGCGCTTCTGTCGGCTGTTGTAATACGCCCTGGAAGCCGTCGCCCCGATGAATTTCGAAAGGAAAAGCCATCACCTCGTTACCCAAAATCTGAGCAGGGACAGCCAGCGCATTTTTTAAATAGCCAAGTAGCTGGCGTCGCTCTTCGCCTGTGAAGCGCGACGAATCGACGATGTCGCCCGTGATGACGGCATATGTTTTTGTTGTGGATGGCATCAGGCGGTAAGTTTTCGGTATTTCAGTCGCTTGGGGCCAATGTCGCCCAGGCGTTTCTTTTTATTTTCTTCGTATTCGGAGTAGCTGCCTTCAAAATACACCACTTGTGAGTCGCCTTCAAAAGCGAGGATATGCGTTGCGATCCGGTCGAGAAACCAGCGGTCGTGAGAGATCACCACGGCACAGCCGGCAAAGTTTTCGAGGCCTTCTTCCAGTGCGCGAAGCGTATTCACGTCGATATCGTTGGTAGGCTCGTCGAGCAGGAGCACGTTGGCTTCCTGGCGAAGCGTTAATGCGAGATGAAGGCGGTTGCGCTCACCTCCGGAGAGGATGCCGGTTTTTTTCTGCTGGTCGGCGCCATTAAAGTTGAAGCGTGCCACGTAGGCGCGTGAGTTCATCTCGCGGTTGCCCAGTTGTATGGTTTCATGGCCACCCGACACTACTTCCCAAACCGATTTTTCCGGGTCTATTTCGGCATGCGCCTGATCTACATAGCCCAGCTTTACCGTTTCGCCCACTTTAAAGGTTCCCTTGTCGGGATGTTCCTGCTCCATGATCATGCGAAACAAAGTTGTTTTCCCGGCGCCATTCGGACCTATCACGCCAACGATGCCTGCCGGTGGTAAAGAAAAGTTCATATCTTCGAAGAGCAGCTTGTCGCCAAAAGCTTTTCTTACGTGGTCGACTTCTATTACGTTGTTTCCCAGGCGAGGACCGTTGGGGATGAATATCTCCAGGCGTTCTTCCTTTTGTTTTACATCCTGACCCAGCATTTTCTCGTAAGCCGACAAACGGGCTTTGGATTTGGCGTGGCGGGCTGTGGGCGCCATGCGTACCCATTCCAGCTCTCGCTCCAGCGTTTTATGGCGTTTGCTTTCGGTTTTTTCTTCCTGTGCCAGGCGTTTGGTTTTTTGTTCGAGCCACGAGGTGTAGTTTCCTTTCCAGGGAATGCCCTCGCCGCGGTCGAGTTCCAGAATCCAGCCAGCCACGTTGTCGAGGAAATAGCGGTCGTGGGTCACGGCTATCACTGTGCCGGCGTACTGTTTCAGGTGCATCTCGAGCCATTCTATCGATTCGGCGTCGAGGTGGTTGGTAGGCTCGTCGAGCAACAAGATGTCTGGTTCCTGGAGCAACAAACGGCACAAAGCAACGCGGCGCCGTTCGCCTCCCGAAAGATTTTTTACGGGTGTGCTACCCTCGGGACAACGCAACGCATCCATAGCGCGTTCCAGACGGCTGTCGAGTTCCCAGGCATTTTTGTGATCAATCAGGTCGGTGAGTCGCCCCTGTTCAGCAATCAGGTCTTCCATCTCCTGGTCGCTCATGGGTTCGGAAAATTTTAGATTGACAGCTTCATATTTTTTAAGCAGATCCACCACTTCCTGCACGCCTTCTTCTACTATTTCTTTCACCGTTTTCGTGGCGTCAAGCTTCGGATCCTGCTCAAGCATGCCTACCTCATAACCGGGCGAAAAAGCAATATTGCCCTGGTACGACGCCTCCGTTCCGGCGATAATGCGCAACAACGTCGACTTGCCTGAACCGTTCAGGCCGATGATGCCGATTTTTGCGCCATAATAAAACGAAAGGTAGATGTCTTTGAGCACCTGTTTGTTGGGCGGAAATATCTTACCAATGCCCGACATAGAGAAAATTATCTTGTTGTCGTCTGCCATATCTTTTTGTGTTGCTGGTTTTTAAATATTAAAATGAAAAGCAAAATTAGGCTTTTCGTTGTATTGTTGCGGGGATGTAAATAAATAAGGTGGGAATTAAGCAGTCGGCAGGTCGCAGTCAGAAGCTGAATCCCTGCGCCTTGCTCCTTGCGCCCTGCGCCTTGCGCCCTGCGCCTTGCTCTTTGCGCCTTGCGCCCTGCGCCTTGCGTCTTGCGTCCCGTGCTAATTAAACTGAAACCGTATTCCGTTTTCCAGCGAAAGATCGAAGTTTTCTACTTTGGTAATGGGGCGGCTGATGTAGCGATAGGTAAAACGGGTAACCAAAAACAGGCGTTTGGCAATCTGAACCTCCAGCCCGGCTTCTGCCGAAATGCGATAGTCTCCAAAATCTTCCAGCGCAGGCTGATAATAAACCACGCCAGTGAGGTTTAGTTTTTTCTCAAGCATCCAATCGAAGCTAATAAAATTCGTGCTGCGCCACAAATACAGCGCAACAATCTTTTCATCCAGATTATACTTCTCGGTTTCGTACATAATCCCCACACTTACATTCATATCAAAAGTATGGGTGCTGTCTTTGTGCGAGCTGGCCCGGATAAGTCCATATTTTATTCCTGTTCCTGCTAGATTGCGTGCGTTGAGGTCGATAAATTCGTCGTACTGACGCTGGACAAAAGCCTCCAGGCTAGTCCGTGGTGCGAAATTCCACATCGAACGCAGATGCACAAATCCCTGGTTCTCGATCTTTTTTTCGCTGCTGTTTTTGTATTCAAAATCGCCCACAATAAAATAATCGAACGCATTACCATTGTAGTCGATGCGCCCGGTTCCTTTCAGGGCAGTATATTTTGTATTCCCGGCTTTAACTGACAGGGTGGTGGAGGCATTGTAAAGAAATCCTTTCTTTTCGTAATATTTCCGGTACTTCTCTGTATTGATCTGCGCCTCGACGGATAGCACCGGCAAAAATGCGATTAGAAAAAGAAAAAATGTCCGGTCTATTTTTCTCTTCAAAAAAATCATAACTAAACCAATTCTTCAGGTTTCGTTTCGTTAGCGCGTATCGAAACGGCAAAAAACAACATAATGGCACCGAAAAATAAAGCCATCACACCAATGATGTAAACGAACGCAACGATCGATTCAAAAGGGTTGAAGAACAGCAGCAGTCCAAATACAAGCGTCACTACGCTGTTGATAATCATCAGTCGCCTGGAGGTGCCCGGCCTGATCATTTTCAGTGCTATGTAAAGTTGAACGGCACCAATCACCAAAGCCCAAATACCAATGATGATGGCAAAAACTATGAGGCTCTGTTGTCTGTTGAAAATCACAAAAATACCGATGATCAGGCTCACCAGCGAATTGACAAGTGCAGAAATATAGGGCCTTTCTTTGCGCATGTTGTGTATCGAAACGATGATGCCAATAATACCCGCCACCAATACCAGTGCGCCAAACCAAATGGCAACCACATGGATGGTTTCTTTGGGCACGAAAAGGACAAGTACGCCGAAAAGCACTGCTACCACTCCATTGATGGCAAGTGTGAAACGGTAAGATTTTAATTTTTTTTCCATTATGAAAGATGTTTTAGTTTTAAAAATGGTTTGTTATTTTCATGTAAAAACGCCGAGTTTACCTTGTCTTATTGTGGCTTTCGTTCAAAATTTAATATTCAAAAATCTAATTCAATATTTCAAATCGTCCTTCGTCGTTCATTTGCATTCCCAGACGCACCGCCGTGCGTCTCTTCTTTCCTGCTTCCTTTCATAACCTTTGCCATTTCATCGGTGGCATTTTTCCAGTTGTAATTTTTAATGACGAAATCATATCCTGCCGCAGCAATTTTCCCGGCATAATCCCTGTCCTTTAGCAAATTCAAAATATGCTTTGCATACTCCGCAGGTTTTTCGGCCACCAGTATTTCGTTGCCATCTTCGGCGCACAGGGCGCTGTTGGCAAGCGGGGAGGTGATGCAGGGTAGCCGCATCGACATGGCTTCGAGGAGTTTGTTTTGCAGTCCTGTGCCGATTTGCATGGGTGCCACAAAAATCCTGGCTTGCGCGTAGCAATCTCTAATGTCGTCCACCCAGCCCGTCACCGTTACCTGTTCGCCGGCCAAATCCTGTACACGTTTGTCGGGTGTGGCACCGGCCAGCAACAGTCGTGCTGATGGCATTTCCTGTTGCACCAGTGGCAGGATTTCATAAGCCAGATATTCGGCAGCATTCACATTGGGTGGATATCCCATGTTGCCAATAAAAACCAGATCGTAGGTTTTTGGTTTGTCGATGGGATGAAAAAAATCATGATCCACGCCGTTGGGAATGACATGGATCTCGGAATGACGCGGGTGCGGAATCAGCTCGCGGTCGGGGGCTGAGATAATTACTTTGTTGTCGAAGAGGTCGAAGAGTTCGTGCTCATAGCGTTTCAGGCGCTGGTATTCGAGACTGAACACAGGTCGAAGGTACCAGCTTACACGCGGGATGCGCCGTTTGATGCCCATCGAAAACACATCCTGATAATCGAGGGTTTTAGGAATTGGCTGGTGTGAAATGTAAGCTGCCACGCGCAGCAACTGGCAAAAGACATGATCGGGTTTCTCCTGGTGGATGACCTCATCAATCTGCCGATGGATGCGCCGGCTGTAGAAATATCCGGCCTGAAAAGGAATGCCGGAAAAGATGGCTTTGATGAGGTTGAGAAAAATCACAGGCTTGGTTAGCCGGAAAATATGGATGCGCTTACAAAATGGTTCCAGCTTTGCGATGGCATCGGGGTGAACGTCCTCGTCGGCCAGGGCGCAAAGCACAATCTCAAAATGCGCCGACAAGTGCTTCAGATGATGGTAGGCGCGCAGTTTGTCGCCTTTTTCGAGTGGGTAAGGAACCCTGGGAAGTACAACGAGCAGTTTCATGGGGCAAAAGTAAGAACTTCCGGCTGAAAATCAGCAAAACTAATTTGATCCATTTCAGGGGTTTTTGTCGTGGTTTTGTTTTGTAGATGATCGTCATTTTACTTTATCCACATTCCCAAAACATCTAAAGCCTTAGGTCGGGAAATTAGAAGCTCATTGCAGTGATCAACCGGAATTGCTTATTTGATTAATTTAGTGAACTAAACATTGGAAATCCTATAATGTCTGGTTCACAAATTCAAAAGAGGGATGTTTTAAGAGGTAAAATGATTTTGGATAATTCTCAAATCGTCCGATAAAACTCACTCAGCTTGCGCATCAGATCGGCATTATTGTGATGAAGATGGATGAGCTGACGGGCGTTATCGCCAAGCTGCCGGCAAAAGGCTGCATCCTCCACGCAGCGACTGATGGCTTCTGCAAAATCATCGGCAGTATCAGCTAGCATAATGTCCTTTGCATGCGTCACCCTGATGCCTTCGGCGCCAATGGTGGTGCTTACGATGGCTTTGCCCAGTGCCATTCCTTCGATGATTTTGATGCGGATGCCACTTCCCGAAAACAGCGGCACCACTTCTATGGCTTTGGAAGCAATAAAAATTGCGGCATCATCCACTTCGCCAACCACTTCCACATTTTCTGTATTCAAATTTAATAACCAATCGGGCATGGCACGGCCGGCAACATAAAATTTTAGATCGGGAAATTGTGCATGCACTTTTGGCCACACCTCTTTTAGGAACCAACTCATGCCTTCCTCGTTGGGCATCCAGTTCATGGCGCCTATGTGAAATAGCGACGGAAATTCTTCGGTAACCTTTGGTGGTGTCAGATATTTTGAGGTGTCGATGCCAAAAGGAATATCCGTGACGGGCGTGGTGCAGGCAAATTTTGTGATAAAAGCGGCATCGGTGGACGTGATGGCTGCTATGCCATCATATTTTTGCAGCACCTTCAGCTCATAGCGTTTCAGTTTGGTAGCAAGATGTTTTAGGTAGATTTTTTTTAACGGATTGCTGGTGATGGCTGCCACGCGCTGCCAGATAAGATGTTCGATGTTGTGAGCGCGCAGTACAATTTTAGCTTTGGAATGCGCTCTGATTACCGGAAGATAAGGGCTTAGGTAGAGTGTTTCGCATTGCACGATGTCGTAGTTGTCGTTTTGTAATATTTCGATCAGCTTATCGCGAAAAGCGGCACTGATAAAGCGCTGCACGTGATAAGAAGCGTTGCTGAAAAGGTTAAGAAAAGCGTCAACGGGTCGGATGGACAGATCGAGATACACGGTTTCTATTTGCGTCTTTTGCCGGTATTCCTGCGGAATTTTTTCGACATCCACCTGGTATTTGTTGGTGTTTATGGCCAGCACTTTCACCTGATGGCCAGCGGCAGCCATGCCTTCTACCATGGCATTCATGGCAATGGGACCTCCTTCGCGGGGTGGCCAGGGCGATTTGTTGCACAGAAACAATATTTTCATCTCAATAAAATTAAAATTTCCAAAGGTATTCGATATAATTTGCCATTATTGTCGGGTAACCATGATTTTCCAAAAATAGATTTCTCCCTCCAAATTTGCATTGCAAATTTTCCAGTCGAAATGACACGCTGTGTTATGGGTGGAAGGTTCGGGAGCGTAGCGCCCGAACCTTCCACCCCCTCTGCCCTTACCGATCGTGTCATTCCGATCCGCCAACTGGTCGGAGAGGAATCTATTGCATTCCAATTATTTACAAGAACTTGTCATTAATCGTAGCGCAGCGAAGAGTCCATTGTTTCAACCGGACGCCAATGATAATTTGCCCTCTGTTTAATTGTCTTCAAAAGTCATGGCTTATTTTAAACATCTCAGAAAATGAATAGGGTTATTATTTTTGTTTTACAAAAAATAGCAGTTTGCGCACTATTTTACTCCAGGCTTCGGCATCGAGCAGAGGCGAGTCGGTGGTGGCTTTGTAGGTAAGGAAAATGCCAATGGGCAGCAATATCGCTGAAGCAAGCCACATCGCAATCTCAGGCTCGAGTATGCCGGCGCGCGCATATTTTTCGCCGGTGATGCTGATGATGTGATAGATTACAAAAAAGAGGATCGATACCACCACGGGCATGCCCAGCCCGCCTTTGCGGATGATGGCTCCCAGGGGCGCACCAATAAAAAACAGAATCAGGCAGGCGATGGAGAGCGTGAATTTGCGGTGCCACTCGATGTCGTGCTTGCGGATGCGTTCGCGGCGCTTTTCAAAATCCGGGATGTTGAATTCCAGGTTGGTTTTGGCCGAACGCGCCGATTGCAAGGCAAAGTCGAGCGCGGCTTTGCGTATGTTTTTGTCGACGCGCTCCAGGCGATAAACCGTGTCAGACAATGCTATCGCCGGCTTGAAGAGGATGGTATCGGTGGCAAGGCTATCGTAATGCGTATAATTTACAAAACGTTCATTGATAGATTTCAGGAGATTTTGCTGCCGCAGTATCAGCTCAGCCTGCAACGAGTCGCGGTAGGAGCTGAGTTGCTCCAGGTTCATCATTTGGTAGTTGTTGCGGAAAAGCTCTTCGTCGGTACGACTCATGGAAGTGCCCAGACCGCTGAAGCGCCGTGTTTGCTCGCCAAATTTCATCTTCTGAAACGGCCGGCTGTTTTGATATCCCGCTCGGTTTGTTATGTCTTCGTAATTGTAGCCATCGTAAAGATGAAAAAGCATGGTGCTCTTGTCGGGCGCTATTTCCATTTTGCCATGTTCGGCAGTAGTAAGTTTTATGTTGCCTTGCCTGTCGGAGTGGTTGTAGATCATCACATCGTGTATGGTGTTGTCGTCGTCATTTTTGTTGTTGATGCGGATGGTAAAACCTTCGAGACCATTATAAAATACACCGTCTTTGATGTTTAGCGTAAGCTTGGTCTGCCTGACATCGTAAAGTAAAGCGTGAAATTTCAGATTGGCAATGGGCAGGACATTATTAGAAAACAAAAAGGCAGCTATGCTGATCACCACCGAAAGCATCACGAGTGGTTTCATGATGCGGCGCAACGAAATACCCGAAGCTTTCATGGCCACCAGCTCGTATTGCTCGCCCAGGTTTCCAAAAGTCATCAGCGACGAGAGCAAAATCGCCAGCGGCAGCGCAAGCGGCACAAAAGTGGACGAGGCATAAAAAAGCAACTCACCGATGACGTACCACTCCAAGCCTTTGCCCACCAGCTCGTCGACATACTTCCACAGAAACTGCATCACCAATATGAACAGCGAGATGAAAAAGGTAAGCACCAGCGGCCCCAGATAGGATTTGATAACAAAAAGATCGAGTCGTTTCACAATAGCAGCCGTTATTGATAATGATGCAGCGCTCCTTTTATAGATGCGCGATGTGCGCTATGGTAACGACAAAATGCCGGGTTTGGTTTCCGCTAACGGCAAAAATTAATACGTTACTTTTGCTGTTCGCGATTTACAACACATTTTACATGATAAAAATTACAGAAGTAAAAAGCCGCATTGAGGCTGGAAGGTTTCGTGATGTGGCACGTCGTATCTATCGCAACGACAGCAACTGGATTGCTCCGCTCGACGACGACATAGAAGCTGTTTTCGATCCCGCGCGCAACGCGTACTTTGAATATGGCGAGGCCATCCGTTGGATTTTTACAAACCCACAGGGAATCGACATTGGGCGGGTGGCAGCTTTTGTTAATTACAAAAAAGCAAATACGTATGAGCAGCCCACTGGTGGCATGGGCTTTTTTGAATGTCCCGACGACAAAGCCCTGGCGGACACAATTTTCGATAAAGCACGCGAATGGCTTCAGGAGCGGGGAATGCAAGCTATGGATGGTCCGATAAACTTTGGCGAAAACGACAATTTCTGGGGCCTGCTCGTGGATGGCTTTATGCAGCAGAGCTATGGCATGAATTACAATCCTCCCTACTATCAGCACCTTTTCGAGTCGTATGGGTTTACAAATTATTTCGAGCAGGTAACCAATCATCTCGACATGTCGGTGCCTTTTCCGGAGCGCTTCTGGAAAATTGCCGACTGGATCAGCCAGCGTCCCGGCATCAGCTTCGAGCATTTTGATTACAAAAAAGCTGACAAGTACATCAACGATATCAAGCAGGTGTATGACGAAGCGTGGGCTAACCACGAGCATTTTACGCCGCTCAACGAGCTTGACATCAAAACCACACTCAAAAAAGCGCGTCCCATTCTTGATCCCGAAATCGTTTGGTTTGCCTATTTTGAAGGAAACCCCATTGCGTTTCTGGTCATGTTTCCCGATGCCAACCAGATCTTCAGGCATTTCAATGGCAAGCTCAACTGGTGGAACAAGCTGCGTTTTGTTTATTACAAAAAAAGAGGTGAGATACAGCGCACACGCATCACGGTGATGGGCGTGGTGCCTAAGTTTCAGAAGCGCGGCATCGAGTCGGGTATCTTCCGGCAGTTGCGCGAAGTGTTCGATCATCGCCCGCAATATCGCGAAGTAGAACTGTCGTGGGTGGGCGATTTCAACCCGCAGATGCAGGCAATCCATCAGGCTGTGGGAGGGACGTTTGGTAAAAAACACATTACTTACCGTAAGCTTTTCGTGGAAGGTGCTGCACCACAACATGCCAAAACGCTGGGAAAAGAGTAAGGATATCACAACTTTTTAATTCTACTTAAACACATTAGATTTTTCTGCATTTTTACCCCGAACCCTAAAGGGAGAATGCAGAAAAATCAATCCACCTCCCTTTAGGGTTGGGGTTAAAGTGGATTGATTTTTCCGTTAGAACTTAATCTGTTAAAGTAGCATTAAGCGATCATGCTTAAAACAATAGTTTCGTTTTTTCTGCCGCTAATGCCCCCTCCCCGAGGCGGGTAAGGGAGATCTCTTTCGTGGCAAAAAGTGAAAACAGAGACAAAGCGGTTCGTTTAACAAACTCTCACACGGCCAGACAGGAGAGCTCCCCTCTCCATTTGGAGCTACGGTGTACACACAACTCTCTTTTTTCCGTAGCCCAGGGGTTTACGCCTGGGTTTACGTGACGCAGCAAAGAAAAAATGAGGGCATTTATGCCCTTCCCGAAAGTCCGTTAGAATACTAAAAGGGCGTAAACGCCCTGCAAGAAAGAGCTGTTTGACCGCGTTTCCCAGCCATGAATGGCTGGGCTACGGAGCCGTAGATGCGCTGGGCAAAATGTGTGTACACCGCAACCATTAGGAGAGGGGTAGGGGGTGAGGCAAAAAAAAGAAGCACATCGCGCCATATTCATTAAAATATTCAACAATAGCTAAAAGTATTAACAAATCCTGACCATAAACTTATCAGGTTAAACCATCTGCTGATTGGTGTGTTGTACTTTATGACACGATAATATCTTTACAGATGTTTTTCTTTTTTAGTAAGAACTGTATCAAAATGAAAGCTTTAAAAGAGGTTGTTGTCAAGTTGGTTTTTAAAAAAGATTATATCTTTGCAACCTTTAGAAATAAATTATTTTTAACTAACAAATTTTTAAACATTAATTAAACTTTTTAGAATTATGAGAAGAGCACTACTATTCATTATGACCATGGTGTTTGGCTTTGCAGTGATGGCACAAAATGCATCTGTAAAATCAAACATACCCTTTGAAAAACAAAACCTTAACAACAAAGTATCCTTTGCCCCCCAACAAAGCGGGACTACTCCACAGGAGTTCCAGATTCAGCGCCCCGCAGTTTACAAATCAACCGACGCCGTGTTGATTATCGACATAGGTACTTCGGCTAACGCTTACAGCTACGGCTACGGCGGTGGACAGAAATCTATTCTTGCTGCCAACAACGACATCAATACTATTACACACATGCACCGTATGGGTGGTGTTCTGGATCCGGGTGGATACAGTGGCGACATCGGTTACGACGTCTCGACAGATGGTGGTATGACCTGGACCAACATGGTAGAATGTTACACAGCTACCAATAACGCTGGTGGTGAATATTACACCGACGCTGCCCGCTATCCTAACCACGGCATCATCAATCCGGTTGGTAACACCGATCCCGACGAAGCTTACGTTGCTTTCTTCCTTCCTACGCTTGATGGTACAAACGGTGCCAACTCGTGGGGTGGATACGGATATGGACGCGCTAAAATTAGTGACATAATGGACACTACCAAACATCTGGTTTCTTCCGTTCCTGCCGACAACAAATTCCAATACATCCCCGATGGTTTCACCGTTACTGCTAATGGCGACCTTTGGGCTGCCGACCTCAACCAGGACTGGAGAAGTGGTACATTAGTTTACATGGATGAGATGATCCTCAGCCACGGTATTTGGGACGCTGCTACCGCAACCTACTCTTTTGATCAGATAATGATAGACTGCGAAGTTGCTCCTGATGTAGTACGCCCGGCACACCAGAAAATGGAATTTTCTCCTGACGGACAGATTGGTTACGTCGCAGTTCTGTCTGATGATGGTTCTGTTCCTTTTTCAGCAAACATGTCATATTATCCTATTTTGTGGCGTACCGAAGATGGTGGCCAGACCTGGTCAGACCCTATCCCGGTCACAATAGCCGGTGAAGATGGAATTGTTGAAGTACAAAATTACCTGAGCGATACAGAAATTGGTGAGCTTTATAATCCTCCTGTACCTGAGCGCGACCAGATTCCTTTCACAACTGCTTTCGATTTCGACATTAGCGTTGACGCATGGGGCAACCCGCACATTGGTGTTGTAATTGGTATTTCTGTCGATCCTTACACCATTGCCACTGGTATTTCACCCTCATCACGCTATGCTTTTACGAGCTTATTCCTGCTCTCATCTACCGATATGGGTAACGAAGGCTCATGGTATGGTCACGAGATGGGCCGTCCGGTTTCGTTCCGTGGTACCTTTGGTGCCGACTTTGATGAAGATAACCGTACACAGATTTGTCGTACACACGATGGTACCAAAATGTTTGTAGCATGGCTTGATACCGATACCACTGTTTCTGGATCAAATGACGCTCCCGACATTTGGGTTCGTGGTTTCGACCTGATCGAAAATGCAGCAACTGTTGACGAAAACGGCGCCGCCAGACCCTCCAATGTTACCTGGGGTAGCGAAGGTATGTTCCAGGCCAATTTCTTTGTCATGAGCAACGAAGCTCTCGAAGACGGTACAGGCAACTTTACCATCCCATTCACTTACCAGCAGTATGAAACCATTGATATGCCTACTCAGTATAAATATGTTCAGGACTTTAAATTTAACCAGGCTGATTTTACTGAGGTCGGTATCAATGATGCTCCTGTTGCTAAACAAGAATTTGTAAGTGTTTCGCAAACCATGCCCAACCCGGCTAACTCAGTTGCACGTTTCTATGTTACCCTGGCCGAAGCTGCCACAGTAAACGTTACTGTAACCAATATGATGGGTCAAACCGTACAGGCAATGCCCGCAAACAGACTGCAGGCTGGTGCTAATGAATTGCAAATTAACGTTTCCAACCTTTCTTCAGGTGTGTATTTCTACACTGTAGAAGCAGGCAAAGAAGCTGTTACCAAGAAAATGATTGTGAAGTAAGCTTAGCGCAAGGCGCATGGCGAGGGGATAATACGGTTGCAAAACTGTGTTCCCTTTCACGACATGATACATAAAAAACCGCGGCACTTGTGTCGCGGTTTTTTTTGTGCCTTATCCGTAGCCCAGCCAGTCATGGATGGGTATCTGAAGCGATCAAAACAAATCTTTCTATCAGGGCGTTTACGCCCTTTTAATTTTTCAATGATTTATGGAAAGGGCATAAATGCCCTAATTTTATTCTCCTCCTATCATGTAAACCCAAGTGTAAACGATTAGGCTACGGAATCAAGAGATCTGCAAATCGTAGCCACTTAGAGAGGGGCAGGGGGTGAGGCATAAAATGAAGCTCTCCATGTCCTTAAGAATCAATTATTCATTAGCAGCTAAACAGTTGCAATTATTATTACTAAAGATTTCTTTTTTTTCCCTACCTTTGGTTCCTCTTTCTAAAAAGTTTTTGTCCAGTATTAATTTTAAAAAAAATGCTATGAAAAAACTTATTCTTTTCGTTTTTGGGATGGTAATAGTATGGTCAGTGACGGCGCAAAACGCTGCTGTAAAGCCCGGTTTGTCGTATGAAAGATTTGAACACAAAAATACGATCGACTATGCGCCCGGGCAGAATCCCACAGCGGTGCAATCTTTTAAACTTCAGCAACCAAAATCTCATGATACTGACGGAGGTATTTCGATTATTGATATCGGAACTTCTGCCAACGCCTATAGTTATGGCTTTTCCGGCGGGCAGCGATCCATCCTTGCTGTCAACAACGACATCAATACCATCGCCCACATTCATCGTATGGGTGGCGCCCTTGATCCGGGCGGCTATAGTGGCGACCTGGGCTACGACATCTCTACTAATGGCGGAGCTACCTGGAGCACCATGACGGAAATTTATACTGCGAAATTTTACCCGGATTATACAAGCGACCCTATTCGCTACCCGCAAGGTGGCATCTGCAATCCTTTAGGGAACGTTGATCCATCGGAAGCATTTGTCACTTTTTTCGCCCCTGTATTGGGTGAATCCAATGGTTACTTTTGGGGCGGATATGCCTGGGGTCGTTCTAAAATTGGTGACCCCGACGATACTACGCGCCATACGAATGCGTCTGATCCTAATGCCGGACACTTCCAGTACAATCCGGATGGTTTCACCGTGACAGATATGGGCGACTTTTGGGCCGTCGATCTGAACCAGGACTGGAGAACCGATACATTGGTATGGCTCGATGAGATGATCATCAGCCACGGTATTTGGAATAATAATACCAAAACCTACACGCTGGAACAAAATATAATGGCTTGCCAAACTTCCGATTCAGCAGGTATTCCGCCAATGCTCAAAGTGGAGTTTGCGCCCGATGGGCAAATTGGCTATATCGTGGCGCTGGCCGAAAATGGCTCGGTTGCGATTTCGGCTAATCAATCTTATTACCCTATTGTTTGGCGTACCGAAGATGGCGGCCTCACGTGGAGTGATCCCATAGCGGTGCCGTTGGCGGGTGATCAGGGGATTCACGAAGTGCAGCATTATCTGAAGGATTCAGAAATTGCTGAACTTTACGACCCGCCGGTTCCTGCCCGCGATGAAATTCCTTTCACTACTGCGTTCGACTTCGACCTGAGCATCGACGCCTGGGGCAATCCTAATATTGCAGTTATGGTCGGTGTAACGGGTGCAGCGCCTTACGGCATTATTACTGACATCTCGCCATCGACACGATACAGTTATGTAGGAGCATTTTTGCTGTCGTCGGATGACAAAGGCAATTCTGGTTCGTGGATGGGTTATCGATTGGGACGAACCGTATCTTTTCGTGGTAGCTATGGCTCAGAAGTAAGCGAAGACAACCGCATTCAGATTGCCCGTACGCCGGATGCCAAAATTATGTTTGTTGCCTGGCTCGACACCGATACAACAATCTCATCTGAAAATAACAACCCTGATATTTGGTGCCGAGGTGTAGATTTATGGTCGAATAGCTTGACAAGAGACACAACATCCTGGGATAGCCCTACTAATGTTACCTATGGCAGCGATGCCACCTTTCAGGCGCATCTTTTCATTATGGCCAACCGAACCTTCCGCGATATCCATGGCAACTTTATTATTCCGTTTTCCTATCAGCAAATGAGCGTTTATGATCCATCAGAACCGGTGCAATACAAATACATTCCCGATTTCAAATTCCATGAATCCATATTCTGGTATTTCGACGTCAACGAAGCCACATCTGCAGTAGAGGAATTAGTTACTGTTTCGCAAACTATGCCAAACCCGGCTAACTCAGTTGCACGTTTCCACGTTACTCTGGCCGAAGCTGCCACAGTGAACGTTGCCGTTACCAACATGATGGGACAAACCGTTCAGGCATTGCCCGCAAACAGATTGCAGGCTGGCATCAACGAAATGCAAATTAATGTTTCTAACCTTTCTTCAGGTGTGTATTTCTACACCGTTGAAGCCGGAAAAGAAGCTGTAACCAGGAAAATGATCGTGAAGTAAGCGCGGGGAGCATGGCGCATGGCGCTATGAGTAAGGTTCCTGACGGCCGACTGCCGACTGGTGGTTACCGACTGAAGTTTGCGACCTGCCGACTGATGGCTGAAGACTGCGACCTGCCGACTGATGGCTGCGGACTGCGGACTGAGAACTGCGGACTGCGATCTGCAGATTTTTTTATTTTCAAAAGCGGATCAATTTTTGCAACACAACTCAAGTTATTTCTATATTTGCTGGCTGTTAGAAATGCTTAGAAAGGTTGTTTTATTAATAAATTTATTCATTAAATCATTTAAAGTTATGAAAAGGATTCTACTTTTTACATTAGCAATGACGCTGGGTTTCGCTGTAATGGCGCAACAGGCACGCGTTAAATCGAATGTGGTGAGCCAAAAGGCAAACTTTGCTGAAGAAGTTGCCTATGCACCCACCAACAATGGTACTGTTGGGATGGATTACAAAATCCACAAACCGGCAGTTTACAAATCTACGGATGTCGTGTCGATTATTCCCATTGGCACTTCTGTAAATGGTTTTAGCTACGGCTATGGCGGCGGACAAAAATCGATACTTGCTGCCAACAACGACATCAACACCATTACGCACGTGCACCGCATGGGCGGCGCGCTCGATCCGGACGGTTATTCCGGCGACCTGGGCTACGACATTTCCACCGATGGTGGCGTTACCTGGACAAACATGGTAGAGTTTTACACTGCTACCAACAATGCCGGCGGTAGTTATTTTACAGATGCTGCCCGTTATCCCAATCATGGTATCTTTAATCCCGCTGGCAACACCGATCCCAACAATGCGTATGTTAGTTATCTTGCTCCGACGCTCGATGGCTCCAATAGCAGCGACTCCTGGGGTGGCTATGGCTGGGGACGCGCCAGCATTGGCGATATAACCGATACCACCAAGCATCTGGAAACTTCCAAGCCCGCCGACAATCTCTTCCAATACACGCCTGATGGCTACACCACTACCGGCAACGGTCATTTCTGGTCGAGCGACCTCAACCAGGACTGGCGAAGCGGTGCAGTGGTTTTTCTCAACGAGGTGATCGTTAATCATGGCGTTTGGAATGAATCCATCATGGATTTTGACTACGAACAGTATACCTTAGAGTGTATTTTAGAACCTGGCGTAACGCGTCCTGCCCAATCTAAAGTTGAGTTTTCTCCCGATGGACAAATCGGATATTATGCTGTACTTGCTGATAATGGTGAGATCGACATCAGCAAAGGCGTGTCGTACTTCCCCATCATCTGGCGTACCGAAGATGCTGGCTTAACCTGGAGTGATGCCATTTCTGTAGCTCTGGCTGGCGATGATGGAATTGCCGGCGTATTAAATTATCTGAGTGATACAGAAATTGGTGAGCTTTTTAACCCGCCGTTGCCTGAACGCGAAGAAATCCCATTTACCACCGCCTTCGATTTTGACCTGAGCGTCGATACATACGGGAACCCTCAAATTGCTGTTATCGTTGGCGTAACAGGAAGTACTCCTTACAGTATTTCTACCGGAATTTCGCCCTCCTCGAGATATGCTTTTACAAGTGCATTCCTGCTCTCGTCGATGGACAAAGGAAACGAAGGTTCATGGGTTGGTTATCCGCTCGGTCGCCCTGTGTCATTCCGCGGCAACTTTGGCGACAACTCTGAAGACAACCGTATTCAGATTGCACGTACCCACGACGGCTCCAAAATGTTTGTGGCATGGCTCGATACCGACACTACCATTTCGGGCGAAAACAATGCTCCAGATATTTGGACCCGTGGTGTTGATGTTATCAACCATACTTACACCGTAGATCCCGAAGGTGCTAATCCTGATCGTCCCGTTAACGTAACCTGGGGCTCATCGGCTACTTTCTCTGCCTATTTCTTCGCTATGGGCAATGAAGTCCTCGAAGATGGCAACGGCAACTATACCATTCCATTTACTTATCAGGAAATGTTGTCGATAAACGATCCGGTACAATACCAGTATATTCAGGATTTTAGCTTCAATGATGCTGATTTTATTATTGTGGGAATGGAAGAAAAACCTGTCGTGCAAAAGGTTGCTGCCACCGTATCCCAAACCTCACCCAACCCGGCCATGGGTCAGGCGCGTTTCAGCGTAACGCTCCCGCAGACCATGCAGGTGAAGGTGATGCTTGTAAATATGATGGGACAAACCGTACAAACTTTGCCCGCACGTACACTGCAGGCGGGTGCCAATGAAATAACACTTGATGTTTCCAGCTTACCGGCTGGTGTTTATTTCTACACCGTAGAAGCCGGCAGCGAAACCATTACTAAAAAGATGATTGTAAAATAAATCGCATGGCGATGGGTAAGGCAATTTCAATAATGTCTTTCCTTGTACATAACAAATTGAAAACCGCGGCATTTGTGTCGCGGTTTTTTTTATTAATGATTTCTCCTTCCGGTCGAAATACAGAACTCCTTCTTTTTCTTGATTGTTAATCTCCACCTATTGGTTGCGGTAACTGTGGTGGCTGAGCGTCGGTGGCTGAGCGTCGGTGGCTGAGCGTTGGTGGCTGAGCGTCGGTGGCTGAGCGTAGTCGAAGTCAGTCGAAGTCAGTCGAAGTCAGTCGAACCAAGTCGAACCAAGTCGAAACCACCTGAGCCCAAGAGAACAACGAGCACATCCTGAAGCCGATAACTTAATCCCCCCCCCCGCTGACTGGTTGTGTAAAGTTATTTTTTATAAAATTGCTATATTTGTTTCCTGTCAAAGTGCCTCCAAGTTCTTTAAAAGATTTCTGTGCAAAGCTTTTGTTTGATCAATAGAACCATTTTTTATTCATTAAAATAATATCTCAACATGAAAAAACTTACGCTTTTATTTGCCATCATGGCAACGGGGCTGTTGCTCTGGGCACAGTCCCCCGTTTTGAGATCAGGATTAGAAACGGAAAAAACGAAAAGCTTCCAGCTGCCTGGCCAGGAGCCGGCGCAGCTATCTGTGGTGCAGGCGTCTGCAACCACTGAAATTCCTGCCTACAAAGCTACCGATATAGTTTCGATTATCGATCTTGGTACTTCGGCCAATGCCTATGGTCTGATTAGCGGTGGCAAGTCGAATCTGATGGCGCATCCCGGGCTCAATACCGTTGCATTTATACATCGGATGGGTGGCGCACTCAATCCCGGTGGCCACAGTGGCGATCTGGCCTACGACGTTTCTATCGATGGCGGCATGACCTGGAGCCTGATGATCGCACTCTATACCGCCAAGCTTAATGCCGGTGGGCAGTATTATATCGATGCTGCGCGCTATCCGCAGGGTGGGGTTTATAATCCAATAGGAAATACCGATCCCAACGAAGCCTATGTGGCTTTTTGTGCCGCTACCACAGCAGGATCCAACGGCTCTACCTGGGGTGGAATTTGCTGGGGACGTGGTAAGATTGGTGATCCCACCGACACCACCTATAATTTTTCCAACTCTTTTCCCGGAATGTCTTTTTACGTTCCACATGATTTCACGATATCTTACGGCAACGGTTTCTGGGTAACAGATGCGTACATCGACTGGAACAGCGGTGCTGCCGTCTATCAGGGAAATCTTATTCTCACGCACGGCATCTGGAATGAAGAGGAACTGGATTTTGATGTGGAGTTTATCGAAATAGAAGCTTCCACAGTGAACAATGCTCCTCCGGCGGATTACAAAATCGAGTTTTCGCCCGACGGACAAACTGGCTATATTGTAGCTTTGATGGATATTGGTGAGGTGCCTTTTTCCAGCGGGCAGTCGTATTATCCGGTGTTGTTTCGTACCACCGATGGCGGCCTTACCTGGTCGGATCCTATTCCGGTAGCGCTGGCTGGCGAAGATGGCATCCCTGCCGTTCAGGGGTTTTTGAGCCAGGCAGAGATTGCCGAGCTTTATGAGGCGCCACTGCCGGCACTCGAAGAAATTCCGTTTACCACCGCTTTCGACTGCGATGTAAGTGTGGATAAATTTGGGAATCCACACATTGCCGTGATGATAGGCGTTACAGGTTCTACTCCTTATTCAATCATTTCGGCCAAATCGGAAGCTTCCGGTTATCTCTTTATGGCTTCGTTTCTGCTCTCGTCAGATAATATGGGCGAAGAAGACAGTTGGGTTGCTTACGAATTGGGGCGGCCATTTTCATTCAGGGGTGATTTTGGTGACGGCGTAACAGAAGACCAACGCATACAAATAGCCCGCAATGCCGAAGGAGAAAAAATGTTTGTGGGTTGGCTGGACACCGACACCACCGTATCTTCCGAAAATAACGCTCCCGACATTCGTGTGCGCGGCGTGGATATCGTTGATCATATGTTGACAGCAGATGCGCTGGGAAATCCGCTGCCTGTGAATGTCACCTATGGTTCCGAAGCTACCTTTTCGGCCAACTTTTTCTGTATGGCCAACGAAGTGCTTGATGATGAGTTTGGTGCATACACCATTCCTTTTGTTTATCAGGAATTTACCGGACAGAGCCTCAGCGAACCGGTGCAGTACAAATACATCCAGGATTTTGTATTTACCGATTCCGATTTTCTCATAGTGGGAATAGAAGACCATTTGCCGGTGGCAAAATCAGCGTTTGAACTTTCGGGTTGTATGCCCAATCCCGCTGCAACGCAAACCGAATTTACGATTACATTGCCACAGCATGCCAGCATTTCGATGGCGGTTTTTAATATTATCGGTCAAACCGTTAAATCGATGCCTGCCCGCGTAATGCCATCCGGCCGCAACAGCATCGCGCTGGATGTGAGTGATCTCACTTCAGGAATTTATTTCTTTACCGTAAGCGATGGTGCAAATTCGATTACCAAAAAAATGATTGTAAAATAAAGGTTTGTTTTAAAAAAATAAAGCCATCCTAATCATAGGGTGGCTTTTCTTTTCAATGACTTTACGAAAAATATTCTTCCCGAAATTACACTGATGAATTTATATTGTTTAGTTTTGGCTTCATTTTTAAGAATTACATTATTCACTAAATATTAATAGATTATGAGAAAACTTACACTTTTACTTTTGATGATGGCTACCGGACTATTTATGGTGGCGCAAAATGTAGCCCTGAAACCGGGGCTGTCTGAAGAACAGGCAACGAGCTTCCAGTCGTACGACGGCAAGCCGCTGCAACACGCTGTGGTTGGACAATCGCCCATTACAAAGCCAGCGGTTAATTACAAATCTGCCGATGCAGTTTCGATTATCGATATCGGTACCTCAGCCAACGCCTATGGTGTGGCCAACGGTGGCAAGTCGAATCTGATGGTTAACAACGACATCAACTCCATTAGCTGCATCCACCGCATGGGTGGCGCATTGGATCCGGGTGGCTACAGCGGCGATCTGGGTTATGATGTATCTAAAGATGGCGGAATGACCTGGAACGTTATGACTGAAGTTTACACCGCCAAACAAAATGCTGGTGGAACCTATTTTATCGACGCTGCACGGTATCCGCACAATGCCATCTACAATCCGGAGGGCAACACCGATCCCGACGAGGCCTACGTTGCATATTTTGCAGCCACTACGGCCGGCAGCAATGAAGGCTGGGGCGGCGTGTGCTTTGGCAGAGGTAAGATTGGCGATCCTACCGATACCACCTACAATTTTATCAACACCATTCCGGGTTCAGGAATTTATAACTATGTTCCGCAAGGGTTTACAATATCAAAAGGAAATGGTTTCTGGGGTATTGATGGCAATAGAAACTGGACCAGTGGCTCTCAGGTTTACGAGGGAGGTCTGATAGTTACGCATGGTGTCTGGAATACAGATATTTTGGATTTTGAAGCTACTCAGTTCCTACTCGAAATGACAGGCCCCGGCGATGCCAGCCCGGCAGACTATAAAGTAGAGTTTTCGCCCGATGGACAAATTGGTTACGTGATGGCGCTGATGGATATTGGTGAAGTCCCCATTTCTTATGGACTATCTTATTATCCGGTACTTTTCCGTACCGAAGATGCCGGTCTCAACTGGTCCGATGCTATTCCGGTAGCTCTGGCTGGCGAAGACGGGATACCTGGTATTCTCAATTTCCTTTCCGATGCAGAAATTGCCGAGCTTTTTGAGGCACCAGTGCCCGATCGCGAACAAATACCTTTCACCACCTCCTTCGATGCTGATATCAGCGTGGATCATTTCGGCAATCCACACATCGCTGCTATTGTTGGTATTACAGGATCTTCTTCAGCTTATTCGATCGTTTCGGCACGCTCTGCTATTTCAGGATATCTATTTGCAGGTGCATTCCTTATCTCGTCGAATGATATGGGTGAAGAAGGTAGCTGGACTGCCCGTCTGATGGGGCGCCCCTCTACCTTTAGAGGAAACTTTGGTGAACTCTCTGAAGATAACCGCATTCAGATTGCCCGCGATGCGTCGGGAACAAAGATGTTTGTGGGTTGGTGCGATACCGACACTACGATATCTACCGAAAATAACGCTCCCGACATCTGGTGCCGCGGCTATGATATTATAGCCAACACACTCACTGCCGATGCCACGGTCAATCCGGAGCCGACCAATGTTACCTGGGGCTCTGAAGCTACTTTCCAGACTTATTTTTTTGGCATGGCCAATGAAATTTTTGATGATGGGCTTGGCGCCTACACCGTTCCGTTCTTTTATCAGGAATTGGAAGGTGGTGACCCGGCTTTGGGAGTACAAATCAAATACATCACAGACTTTAAGTTTACTGATGCTGATTTTACCGTGGTGGGAATTGAAAATCCTACGCCGATGGTGCAGACCTTCAACATGGAGGTGAGCCAGGTAATGCCCAATCCGGCAACAGCCAAAGCACGGCTTGCCATCACTTTGGGTGAACCGGCATCGGTTTCCGGCAAGATTATCAACATGATGGGACAGCAGGTTTCCACCTTGCCTGCCCGCCGTTTGCAGGCCGGCAGCAACGAACTGGTGCTGGATGTAAATGGTTTGAGCGCCGGAATTTATTTCTGCACGCTAACCTCAGGTACCGAATCCGTTACCCGCAAAATGATTGTGAAGTAAACGCATAGCGCAAGGCGCAAAACGCAGGGCGCGAGGTGCAAGGCGCAGGGCGCGAGGCGCGTGGCGCAGGAAGCAAAACGCGAGGCGCCTGGCAGTTGATGGCTGTCTTACTTTTCATTTAAAAATTAAAGGCCGCGGCACTTGTGTCGCGGTCTTTTTTTTGTAATAGATATCTTTAGACCGCAGTGTATACTTATTATTCACCAAACCTGCCATTTAGGTCGGGGGCCATGTAAACCATTCAAACATCCGCGGGCTTTAGCCCACAATTTTTTCAAATCCGTATTTCTTCATAAAATCATAGCCTTCTTTATGTTTGTGGCTAAAGCCCCACTGATTCTCGCATCCTTTGATCCCCGGCCTAAAGGCCAGAATTAGTAATCTTTGCACCGTTGGAGAGGGGTCGGGGGTGAGGCGATAAAAAAGCTTTTATCTCCCTAAAAATCAATTATTCGATAGCTCCTAAACAGATGCCTTTTTTTACCAATCTGGCGAGGATAGCTCCGTGGGAGCCTTCATTTCAAAAAAATATTTTCCCCGGAATTCTGCTGATAGTTATAAAATGTTTAGTTTTGGTTCCAATATTCACTAAATTTAATAGATTATGAAAAAACTTACACTTTTACTTTTGATGATGGCTACCGGACTTTTTATGGTGGCGCAAAATGCAGTCCTGAAGCCGGGGCTTCTCTATGAGCAGGCCAAAATCTTCCAGTCGTACGATAGCCAGCCGCTGCAACAAGGGGTGGTTGGGCAAACTTCTGTTGCACGGCCAGCGTTTAATTACAAATCAACCGATGCTGTTTCGGTAATCGATATCGGTACTTCGGCCAATGCTTATGGCGTAGCCAATGGTGGCAAGTCGAACCTGATGGTTAACAACGACATCAATGCCATTAGCTGCATCCATCGTATGGGTGGTGAGTTGGATCCGGGTGGCTACAGTGGCGACCTGGGTTACGACATCTCATTGGATGGTGGAATGACCTGGAGCGTTATGAACGAGGTTCATACCGCCCATGAAAATGCCGGTGGACAATATTACATTGACGCTGCACGGTACCCGCATCATGGTATTTACAACCCGGTGGGCAATACCGATCCCGACAATGCATATGTTGCATACTATGCTGCTACCACTGCCGGTTCCAATGGTGACACCTGGGGCGGCTTGTGCTGGGGTAGTGGTAACATTGGTGTTCCTGGTGAAGTCAATTATAATTTTATCTCTACCTCCGCTGGTACAGGAATTTATCACTATGTACCGCAAGGGTTTACGGTAGCGAAAGACGGTGATTTCTGGGGTGTAGATGGTAATAAAAACTGGTTCAGTGGTGCCCAGGTTTACGAGGGAAGCCTGATACTTACACGCGGTGTCTGGGATACAGATATTATGGGTTTTGAAGCAACTCACATCCTGCTCGACCTTACTGGTCCAGCCGATGCCTTCCCTGCAGATTATAAAGTAGAGTTTTCGCCTGACGGACAGATTGGTTATGTGATGGCGCTGATGGATATTGGTGAAGTTCCTATTTCATCTGGCCAGTCATACTATCCGGTACTTTTCCGTACCGAAGATGCCGGTCTCAACTGGTCGGATGCTATTCCGGTAGCTCTGGCTGGTGAAGATGGGATACCTGGTATTCTCAATTTCCTTTCCGATGAAGAAATTGCCGAGCTTTTTGAGGCACCAGTGCCTGACCGTGAACAAATTCCTTTCACCACCTCTTTCGATGCTGATATCAGCGTGGATCACAATGGCAATCCACACATCGCTGCTATTGTTGGTGTTTCGGGATCGACAGCTTATTCGATTATTTCGGCACGCTCTACTATTTCAGGATATCTCTTTGCGGGAGCTTTCCTTATCTCGTCGAATGATAAGGGTGAAGAAGGTAGCTGGACTGCGCATCTGATGGGTCGCCCCTCTACCTTTAGAGGAACCTTTGGTGATCTCTCTGAAGATAATCGCATTCAGATTGCCCGCGACAGGCTGGGAGCAAAAATGTTTGTAGGTTGGATCGATACTGACACCACGGTATCTACCGACAATAACGCTCCCGATATTTGGTGCCGTGGTTATGATATCGATAATAATTGGTTAACGGATGATCAGATGGGCAATCCAATGCCAGTGAATGTTACCTACGGCTCCGAAGCTACTTTTGGTGCTTTTTTCTTTGGGATGGCCAACGAAGTTTTTGATGATGGACTTGGTGCCTACAACATTCCGTTCTTTTATCAGGCAATGGATCCTGACCCCGGTTTGGCAGTGCAGTACAAATACATCCAGGATTTCACATTCCTGATGAGTGTAGGCATCGACGAGCCAGTGGTGCAGCCCGCCAACATGGAGGTGAGTCAGGTAATGCCCAATCCGGCAACAGCCAAAGCACGGCTTGCCATCACGCTGGGCGAACCAGCTTCGGTTTCGGGCACAATTACCAACATGATGGGACAGCAGGTTTCCGTTTTGCCTGCCCGCCGTTTACAGGCCGGCAGCAACGAACTGACTTTGGATGTAAATGGTTTGAGCGCCGGAATTTATTTCTGCACGCTCACCTCAGGTACCGAATCCGTTACCCGTAAAATGATTGTGAAGTAGAGCGCATGGCGCAAAATGCGAGGCGCCTGGCAGTTGATTGCTGCCTTACTTTTCTTTTAAAACAAAAAGACCGCGGTACAAGTGTCGCGGTCTTTTTTATGTTCTGGATTTAAAGCGAACATACAACTCTTTCTTCAGGGAGTTTATGCCCTTTCAATATTTAGCGTGTTCTTAGTTCTCGCATCTCTGCACCGGTGAGCAATAGTATGAAATACTGAAATTACATGCCCTGAAACTCAAACGGCTTGGCATTTACAAATAAAGCTGATGTTTCGCCGGAATAGGTTTGGAATTCGTCAGCCGCCAATTTTTGAACGGAACTACCTGCACCGAAATTGACTTTATTCAAGTCAATCCAAAAGGTGTTGGGGGTGAGGGCGTTTTCAAAATAATAGACCAAATTTTTATGATCGGAAACGGTTCTCCATCGTGTAGAAGAAATATTAGGCTCGTTGGGGGTGGAAATACCGTAAGGTACCGAACAGTTGCGGATAACGCTAAACACAGAAGCCACGGCTACGCGTGTGTTATCAGTTTTTGGAATGGCATCGATATAATATGCGGCGCGCACAAACCGGTCGGCAGCACGATTTGTTCCCGGCAGCATAATCGATCCCGGAATGCTTTTCCAGTAGGCATTCAGCGCGAGCTGCTGGTCGAAAGTTGGCGAGTTTGTCATAACGTTATAGGCTTTGCCGTGGTGTATCACCAATGCTCCGTCGATGTATTCAAAAATGGCGTTGTCGCCCGTGGCATCCGACAGCGCCATGTGCAGGGTTGTATAAATATCGGTTCCCGGGATGAAGGTTGTAACTACTACAATTTCGTTTTTTTGGAAATGCGCTACTGCTTCTGCTACTGACTGAAAGTTGTCCAAAGCATATTGCGCCCACAATGAAACCGATAGTCCGGTTTTGGTGCCATTCGGATCAAAATCGGGAAATTTCGATTCGGCGAGCCACAAAAGATTGGCAACCAGACCTTTTTCATTCATGCCATCAGAGACGGCAATATCCCAGCTTGTGGTAACCAGGCTTCCATATTTTACCGTCCACTTCACCGAATTAGGGCCTACCAGTCCGTTGCGTTCGATACCGCGTGGGAGAACCCAAAGGTTGGCGGGTATTTCAGTTTTCCAATCCATCGACCGGGCGGTCATCACATTGTTGTTGGTGCCATGATAAACCACACGGGTACATGCGTTGATCTCTGATGTCGGGAAAGACATCAACATTACCAACCCAACTGACAAAAAAATAAGACTTGCTTTTTTCATAAATGTTTTTGTTTAAATTTTCTTACTCTGTTAAGGCTTTTCAGATTACGCCTTTGTTGTTATTAATTTTAATAATAAAAGATAAACAGGACGCTAAACAGTTTAGAGGCATGATGGTTTACGTGGAGAGGTGAAATTTCTAAAAAAACAAATTGCAGGCATGAGCAAATGCAACCATACGCAGCGCGACCAGTTTTATCTATTTCAGAAAGTTCCTGGTTAAAATGTATGTTCTTTCAAAATAATAGAACCCTCTGCTACGCCAAGATGATTGGAGATGATCCGGCATTTTGCTTTTAACAAAAAGAAAACCTGTCGGCTACAGCCCGACAATCCTTCAAAATTTCCCTGTCCTTTGCTGATGACGAGATCTGCTGTGTTGAATAGTTTAAGAAATACAGACGAGCTCTGGCTGAGAATAATTCCCGGGGATTTACATCCTGAATCAACTATCTTCGCCACCTCGTCTATTCCGGAGGCAATGGCATCTTCGCGGGTGACGTCGTTGATGATGGGTATGGCGCGTACCGCATATTTTACCGGCCTTTTTAACTCCTTGATCAGAAGTATATCAAACACAGATTCCCCAACATTGTCGCCCAGATAAAGAATGTTTTTGCTTTTCGCCAATTGCTTTTTAAAGGCATTGTAATCAAATATTGCAAAATCCTGTTCCAGAATAATCTTCACATCCCGCACAATGTCGAATGCTTTATTAACGCCCAAATCGATCACATTTCCGGCAATGGCTATTTTTATGGCAGTAAGCAGCTTGTCGTCAGAATTGGCCACTATTTTTTCTAATTCGGGGTAAATAGCTTTCGTTTCCTGAATATGTTGCTGCTTGATTTCTTTGTAGGGATCATCAATACCGGTAACTTTACTTACAATGTGATAAACTTTTGCTCCTGTTTCGGCGGGTGTCGCTTGCATAGAAATGGTTTTTACCATCTCTCCGGTTTCATCCAGAATTTGCTTCAGTTTATTTTCGTCAGAAGTTGCCATTCTTCCCGCCCGCAATGCTTGTTGCATAAAACAAGGGATACAATCCAGATACGTTTTCATTCTTTCTTTGCCTTTTTTTTAATTCCGATAGCTATGGGCAAATGTAGTAAAAAAGCTGTGAAGTTGGATTGCCGGAGCTGTTACTGGTCGTGGTAGGGGCGGATAAATGCGCGGGCTTCGGGGAATTCTGTTTCGGCCATCTGTAGGATTTCTTCGAGTTGCTGTCGCAAATTTTTGAGTTCTGTCCGGTGGCTTTTCAGGTTACGTATCAGCATCGTGAGCGCATCCAGCGATTCGTCGATGGTGAGGAGCGCTACTTTGGCAGAGCCATTCATGTCGCGGCCGCCATCGTCGACGTTTTCGTCGTCATAAAAACTTATCATCGCGCGCTGCAGTTTTATTAAGATAAAAAAATGAAATCGTTGCAGAACCTCTTCTGCCTCGGCCACCGCTTCAGAATAGCCACGGGCAAGATGATGCGCGAGGTCGTCGCCAAGTTCTTCGTCTCGTTTCTTGAGCCATAAATCCATGTGTATTGCGAAAACTCCGGTTTGTTGCATCAGCGGATGACGTTTGGCCTTGCTGTGTGGCGAGAAGAAATCGTCATCCTCCGTGTCAAAATCTCCCTCGTCTTCTGACCATTCAGCATCAAAATCCGCATCCTGACTCTCATTGTCGTTAAAGAGTCCATCTTCCTGATCTTCGTCAAAAGGCCATTTCTCCATCTCTTCCGCGGGAATATTGCCATCCGGATATTTCTCGAGCAAACCCTCCATTTTCTCTTCGGTAATGGCCACATAACACATGCGCCTGAACGGGCAACGTTCACACCAGCGGTCGCAATAGTTTTGAATGCCTTCCAGCACCGAGTCTTTATCAAATTTCATGGGCCAGCCCTCATCTAATGGTGTCACAGCCCCCATCAGATTACTGAAGTCCTCATCCTGATCCTCCAATTCATTGCATTCGTCGCAATATCCCGGAAACGGGCAGTGATTTTCTTCGTCGTACTGGCAAAATTCGATATGTACTGTGCCGGTTATCACATGCACGTAATCATCGTCCCAGATATCGCGCAAAGCATCATAAAACATTCTGTCGGGGAGGCCGTCGGGAACATCAGGTTCAAAATTATAGACAAGCAGCAGATAGAGCATCTCGGGCATCAGCTTGCTGAGGTGTTCGTTGGAAAGCAGATGCGAATCGGGTAACAGGTTGGAGGCGATGCCCAGGATCGTCGAAAGGGGCTGAAGCTCACCGTTAATGTATTGTTCACGGGCTTCCATCTCTATTTCGTTAGCCTGCCACGTAGGCAAACTCTTGTCTTCCAGCGGGTCAGGAGGCGCTGCTTCTGCTGCTGCGCGTATGTCGTCGATGAGTTGTGAGATGTATCGATCCATGATGTTGCAATTGTTAGAAAATTCAAAAGTAACAAATTCCTGAGGTGGAATTCATTCAGGGTTTTAATTTGAGATTTATTTACACTGGTGTCCGGTTAAAAGGAAATTATGTTTACCGGACAACAGTGATTTATTTATTAATAATCCAACTTTACCAATCTTTGCCATACTAAGAGATCGAAATTAGAGCCGGTTATTTATAAAAATCTGTAATAGGATGGAAATTGTTAAAAAGAATGAGCCGGTCAAAAGATGGTAATTTCGTATCTTGCGTGCTTATTTTTTAGTCAATTTCTTTATTAAAAAACAAATGCCTATGAAACGCAAGGATAAAAAGGATACCAAAAACGAAAGCACTTACCTGAGCGATCTTTTTAGCGACGCAATAAAGAAGAATTGGAAAAAGCCCGCTTTTAGCAACTATGGCGCCGATACGCTGACTTTTGGCGAGGTGGCCGAACGCATCGATTTTTTGCATCGATTTTTTAAAGAAGAGAAGATCGACAAAGGTGATAAAATTGCTTTGCTGGGGACTAACTCGGCTGCCTGGGGCATTGCTTTTATCGGCATCATAACTTATGGCGCCGTTGTGGTACCTATCCTGCCCGATTTCTCTACCGAAAATGTGCATCACATTGTCAATCATTCCGACTCTAAAATTCTCATTGTTTCATCAGCTATTTATGATCGACTCGAGATCGATCATTTAAAGACGCTCACCTGCATCCTGGAACTTCGCAATTTTAGTTTGCTGCACGAAAAAGGAACCAAAACTGCACAGGCATTTCAGCGTGTGGAGCAGCAAAGCACTTCGGTGGCGCTGAGTCCGGATGATCTCCGCTACCATCAGGGAAAGCCTGAGGATTTGTGTATAATATCTTACACCAGCGGCACCTCCGGATTTACCAAAGGCGTGATGCTGCCGCAGCGAAGCCTTTATAGCAACATCATTTTTGCGCGTGAAAATATGCCACTTGAAGCCGGAAACCAAATTGTTTCGTTTTTGCCTCTGGCGCATGTTTTTGGGTTGTTGTTCGAGTTTTTGTTTCCTTTTACTATGGGATGTCATATTACTTTTCTCGCCAAAATTCCCTCGCCGGCCATCGTCACTAAAGCTTTTGGCGAAATCAAGCCGCACCTGATCTTGTCGGTGCCGCTGGTGATCGAAAAAATTTATAAAAAGAAAATCGTTCCCAAGCTCGACAAGCCGATGATGAAGATGCTGCTCAAGACGCCGGTGGTGGGCGAGGTTATCCGGCGGCGGGTGAACAAAACGCTGACGGATACTTTTGGTGGACAATTTCGTGAGATCGTTATCGGCGGGGCACCTTTGAGCGAGGACGTGGAGAACTTTTTCCGCAAAATTGGATTCCGTTTCACCGTTGGTTATGGCATGACCGAATGTGGTCCGCTGATTAGTTATGTGGCCTGGGATAAATCGCGCTCTCGCTCGGCAGGCTTGGTGGTGGACAGGATGAAGATGAAAATTGTGCGTCCGGACACCGACACCGGCATTGGCGAAATAATGGTGAAAGGCAGCAATATGATGACCGGATATTATAAAAATGAAGCTGCCGATAAAGAGGCTTTTACCAAAGACGGCTGGCTGAAAACCGGCGACCTGGGCTACATCGACAGCGATGGATTCCTGTATATAAAAGGGCGCAGCAAGAATATGATTTTGGGGCCGTCGGGGCAAAATATCTATCCCGAAGAGATCGAAGCCAAAATCTCCAACATGCCCTGCGTGCAGGAATGCGTGGTGAAGATGCACAAAGACAAACTCTTGGCCATGATTTATCCCGACCGCGAAGCGATGGAATGCGGCAAGCTCGACTTTCAGGATATCGACAAAAAGATGAAAGAGGGTCTCAAAGAACTTAACGAGGAGTTGCCGCGCTTTGCACAAATCACCGACGTAGAAATTGTGGACGTAGAGTTTGTAAAAACACCCAAGAAAAACATCAAGCGGTATCTGTACACGTGATGCAGGGCGCGGGGCGCAAAGAGAATGGGGTTGTGTTTTCTTTCAGGAAGGGTTTTTTGGGTTGGGGGTTGACGTTTATGGCGATGAGCAGTAGCGGATTTCACGTCGAAATGGTCTGTCCAAAGGACAGGACTTTCTACTTAAATCTGCGGTTTCAATGAAACACTGAACCCGCTATTGCCTATGCGTCGGTGTTGTAGCACGTTATTGTTTTATATTCTTTAATAATGCTATATTTTCATTTCAGTCAAGTCACCCCCAGCGTACTAATACTTTCTCATCCCAGGTTGAAGCCCATTTTTTTGTTTCAGGATCTCCATTTATTATTTTTTCAATTATTTCCCATTTGTTTCTTGTTTGGTCTGCTGCTGCTTTTGGCAGAAAAAAAATTTTTCTTGAGAACTCGGGTTTTACAAATTCTGAGACCCAAAGTGATGGCACTACGTAAACATCTGGCTCAACGTTTTCATCCCATTTAAAATCCACAAAAACATACCAAAAGTCAGTTGAATGTCTGCCAATCACTCCTACATTTACATCCCATTCGTATCCTTCGTTTCCGTATCTCTTTTTTCTATATGCTCCTTGGCTTGTTTTTACCTGAATCGAAATACTTTTTAATCCTTGATTTGAACTTATGATTAGGTCAACATTTGGCATGTTTCCTACTGTAAGTCCAACGTAATAATTTTTTCTAGCTAATTTATAAGCTACATAATGTTCTCCCGATTCACCAATAAATTTAGTTTTTGACATATTTCCTTTTATTAAATTGGTGCTAACGTTTTGCAGCTACCCGAAGGGCGGGATTTTTAGCACTAAACTTCATTCGGAGAACTGAACTTTCGGCTTGCATAAATGTGTCTGCGAAGCACGAAACCCCGCCTTTTGGGTAGGTGCTGTTGTGCGTTCGTTCTTCTCTTCTAACGAAGCGATGTCCTCCAATGTCAGTACATAACTGTTCACGAAACGATAAACAAAAAGCGTGTTGCAGTATCAAGTTTGTCATCATATTTCCTCTGTTTTGATAAACTGTGAAAAGTATTTATGTTTGGTGGCATTGTTTTTCAAAATGATTGTCAACACCTTTTCAGTAAAGGAAATAATCTCTTGAACATTTAGTATTTTGAAGTCTGATATTGTTTGTCTGTAAGCAAGTAATCGCCATTGATTTGCAGTTAACTCATTTTCTAAATTACTTTCAAAACCGTCTGCGACAAGATTATTTTTTATTTCTTTAAACTCATTGTCGATTTGGAGTAAATTTTTGTGTTCAGGGTCTATATCAAAGAAGAAAGCTAATTCAGGAAGATTCTTTTTAAAAATTATTCCGTGGTCGTCTATGTCATAATACAAGCATATTGCACCAAATTGTTCATAAGTAGAATTATCAGTATTCTTTAATGAAATTTCTGCTCCCTTTCTGCCCCAAGCGTCTGAATAATGTAATTTGATATTATTGAACCCGAATTTAGAAAAATCAATATCGTGAATGAAATTTTGAAAGATGCTACTAATTTTCAAGTCAAAGTTAATTTTTAAATACTCACAATAAATTTGTATTTCTTCAGAATATATTTCTCCAAGTTCGTCAAATTCACCAGATTTTTTTCCATACTCGACAAATTGTTGAACAATTGGATTGTCTTGAAAGTTTTTCTTTAAATACAGTGAAATTTCTTGCCATGTTCTAAAAACAATTCGTGGGTCTCCAATTTCTTTTACAATTTCAATGTCAGATTTTCTTGGTGAGGTTACAAGTAGTAAATCACTTTCACTACATTGTTTTAAATGTCCGATTAGTTGGTCTGCGTCTAATCCTCTTCTATTTGTTTTGTTTTCATAGAAAACTGTAATTTGTTTTGCGTTAGACAATTTTATATCAAAACTACCATCAGGATTTGTTTCTCCGCCACCGTATACCGTTTTAATTCCAATGATTGGTTTTTCTGAAGTCTGCTTGCTTGTCAAGTAGTCAATAAATTGATTGCTGTTTAAGATTTCAAGAATTGCAAAAAAATTGTAAGTCAGTTTATTCTCGGGCTGTTGATACGAATTAAGGAAGATATTTGTCGTCATTTTTTCTATATTAAAAAGGTCAATGTTAATTTTTTGCAGTCATTTTCAAGTTTGTACTGTCTCCATTGAATGACGCACAACGGTTGGCGGTATGGCCAGTAAGGGATTGCGGGCGATGTCCTATCAAGTTACACGAAAATTGAAGCGGGCAACAAACCTTCGCATACCACTGAAACCCTTATTGGCTATACCGCGTGTTAGCTGCTGTATTTTTATAAATTAATTGTTCTTTCTATGTTTATTTGCTCTAAAAAAGTTTCATCGTGCGAAATGACAATCAATGTACCCTGATAATCATTGATGGCATTTGTTAGTATTTCTATGTTATAAATATCCAAATTATTGGTCGGTTCGTCCAAGATTATGATGTCTGGCGATTGATTGTAAATGCTTAAACAACATAACATCAAACGCATTCTTTCCCCACCACTTAAAGCATTGCAAGGCTTGTCCCAATCTTCTTTTGGGAACAAAAACCTATTTAGTCTTATTTTTATTTCGTGTTCCTGCAATGCAAAAGTATTAAATTGCTGTGACTGCTCATAAACTTTTCGGTTGTTATCTATTAACGAATAATCTTGGTCAATATAAACCGATTTGTTTTCTGCAATAAAGACTGTGCCGATTTGCGGTACAAGATATCCCAAAATCATTTTTATTAAAGTCGTTTTACCAGAACCGTTTGCTCCTTTTACAGATATTCGTTCCCCACTAACAATTTGAAAATTCAAATTTTCTCTCCATAAATAGTTTTCGGTTGTGTACCCGAAATTAATACTATTTGCAATAAAAAGATTTTTGCCTCTATGAAGTTTTGAATTGTCAAATCCAAACTTCATTTGGTTAATTTCAGAAAGGGAAGAACGCAACTTTTGTAATTCAGTTCTGACAATTCCTATTTTTTCTGTGTGAACACCCGCTATTTTAGCAGTACTTAACTCTGCACTGTTTTTCATAGCATTGGAAACTATTTTAGGAAGCCCCGCTTTACCACTACTTTTTTTTGCTCGTGTGTCCAGTTTTCTTTGACGTTCCAAAGTTTCACGTTGTTTCTCTTTGGCTTTTTTCAAGTCCTTTTCCTTGCTTTGAATATCTTGGTTAAGCGCATTTATTTCAATTTGTTTTTGTTCCTTATAAAAGTCGTAATCACCACCATAGACTTTAATTCCATTTGAGTTTAATTCGCAAACGGTATCTAAGAGGTTCAGTAATTTTCTGTCGTGGCTTACGATAACCAAAGTACTTTCTGTAGATTGAATATAATCATACAACAGTTGCCTGCCAAAAATATCCAAATGATTGCTTGGTTCGTCCAGCAAAACCAACTCATATTGATGGATAGAAATGCCTGCGAGAAAAACTTTTGTCTTCTGTCCTCCACTAAGGGTGTCCATTTTTTGAGACAAGTCTAAATTGGATAAATGCCAATAGTTCAGAGCATCTTTACAACGGTCTTCTAATGTCCAGTCATCATTAAGCAGGTTGAAATTTTCTTCACTTATGTTTCCGTTCAAAATTTCATTTAAGGCATTTAACTTATTTTCAATCCTTAATGCCTGAGCAATGCTCAAATGGTTAAACTGTCCGCAAATTTGTGGGATATAATACGGTTCCGCATCAACATTTATTTTACCGCCTGACGGTTCTAATTCTTTAGCAATAATTTTCAACAACGTTGATTTTCCAACTCCGTTGCTACCAATCAAAGCTATTTTGTCGTGGTTGTTTATCGTTAGGTTGATGTCAGTAAACAGCAAATCTTTATTAGGGTGTGTATATGATACACTATGTAAAGTCAACATAATTTCTTTCTTTATAAAAAATGAAACACTCACAGCAAAATATTCTACTGTACTTTTTTATCTATATGTGAAAGAAATTATTTTTTCATCCCTACTGACTGTTTAGTTTTAGATTTTGCAAATATATAAAATTATGTGGCAGCTTCCTAATATTGCAGCTAACGGATGGCGGTATGAAATCGTTGGGGATTGCGGGCTATTTACCTATCCAGTTACACTGAACTTAATGCGTGGCAGGATGTTTGAATAACCACTTAAACCCCAATGTTTTATACCGCGTGTTACCGCCTGGTGTTCTTTGTTTTCCATCATTTTTTCTTTCAATTTGCTACACTGTTTCTGACTGCCGTGCGTTTGGACAGACACACTCTTTGACAAGCTTTGGTTTTAGCGTTGGCTCGTGGGGCTTGGCAATGTGTGTGACTGTGAAGCGTGGGCATATTATTGTCTTTTAGCACTTTGAATTACGAATTTTGAAAACATTTTTACAAGGTCTAAAAAGAGCCAAATTGACCAAAATGTCAAAAACCAAATTAATCCGCTTAGAATCGTTTTAAAGCTAATAGTTGTATTGAAAAATGAATATTCTTTGATTGTAGCTGGTTCAATTAATGAGTATATCAAAATTAAGATTATGGCTGATGCAAAGGTCAAAGTTGATATTTCAAACTTACCTACTAATTGGTGCAGCAAAGATTTTGAATTATCATCTGGTGCTTCCTTTTTATATAAATCCTTTGAGAAATTAGATGTTGCAATTATTGATAAAGCTGTTATAGTAAAGCCAATTGTAACTGATAGAAAAGTCAAAATATGACCAAAAGTTGCGGAGTTATCAAAATGCAAATAGGTGGATAAGAGAAAAATTACACCTATTGAAAAAAGATATTTTGATATGTATTTAACCGTTTGCATTTATTTCTTCTTCTATTTTAGCAATGATTCGACTGAAAACATCACTTGGATTAAACATTTCATTTTCATCTATTGGAGCTTCAATATCAATCTTTCGTGTGAACAGATTATTATTAAAGAACATACCCATATTTTTTTCGTCTCTACCCGCTATCATTATTCCATTGAAACTCTCACGGTTTTTGAAAATACTTTTGATTTTCGAATACAAATTATCTCCGATAAACGTGTCTTTATACTTCAAATGCAGAATTGCTTCATAAGCACCATACATTTCATCAATTAACGCCTTTGAAACGGAATTTGATTGACTGAATAAACTAGGTGCTGCACTTAGTTTAATTTGGTCAAGTGTCTTTAATCCTTCAATGAATTTACTTTCATCATACACATCCTTTAAAACTATCTTCTTATTTTTAAACAATTTTTAAAAATGGTCAATCAAAAGCGATTTCTTTTTTGTGTTACTCAACCACAAATAACTTGATATCAAATCGAAAATAGCAAAATATTCCTTTGGCTCTATTTGGTCGGAATCTCTTGGATTTGGTTCAAACTCTTGTTTGGATTTATTATAAACATTGGGATTACGAGGCATTTGTAATTAGCAAAATTGCAATGTACAAAAAATGGCAACATGCGATGTACAGATATTGGCAAGGTGCGATGTACAGATTTAACATTCTATAACTATC